>NZ_JBFRFR010000001.1:0-245406 GCF_052114925.1 Bradyrhizobium sp. 2TAF36
CACCTGCACCTGTACCCGTGTTACAGGCCGACAAGATGACCCAGTCGGCATCGAGCTTGAGGTTGAGAATCTCCTCCATGGTCAGGAGGCCGTCGCCGCCTTCGCCCGTCACCGTTGGTGACGATAAGGCGAGCGCCGGCTGCGTCAATCCGTTGAGCTCGCCCGGGACGAGACCGTGAGTGGCAAAGGCCAGGATTTTGAAGCCGGAAAGATTCATCGTCTTGACGGTGCTCTCGGTCGCCCTCTCGCCGAGAAACAACACTTTTGAGGGATCCGCCTGCAAGGCCACTGCGATCGATTTCAACTCGTCGGCGGTGTCTGGAAGCCGGGGCAGCAGACCGAGTTCCGCGCTATCGACCCCCTCTAGCTTCGGACTGTTGCGCCGCTTTAGCGGCCCGCCGCGCATGACGCTTCCGCTTGCGTCGGCGACCTGAACCTTGGCCCCACCGTCTTCCGCCTCGGCCTGCTGATCCTTGTTAAAGTAAGGATCGCCGAACGCCACGAGGTCGCCACGGCCGGGCTTGCCCGGCGGCAGCTGGCGCAGCGTGCGCAGGGCCGCCGCCGACGGGACTGTCGACACGGCATGGGTTCGCGCCAGCCATGGAACATTGCGGTAGCCGATGAACAGCGGATCCTCGTCCTCAGCTACCTGTGCGGGCGCCGTCGGCAGCAAGGACAGCGGCAACAGGCCCAGTGCGCCGTTGGTAACAACAATGAGGTTCTTCGCTGGCTTCCACCCGCTTTCAACCGGCTTGAGCAGCAGCTCATACAATTCGTAGCCGAGCTTGAGGTCAAAGGCCGGAATATCGGAGATCATCGCGGCCTGAGGCTCGAGGGCCTCGCGCAGTTTGCGAATCTTCGTTTCGATGTCGCCGATCCTCGCCTTGATAGCTGCGAACGCCACCGGGCCGGACTTCGGCACGGACCAGACGAAGCTGCCGTTCTGACCGAAATAGAAGGACAGCATCGCCTCATTGTCGCCAAGCGTCGCGCGGATCTCGGCGACGCTTGGGGGCTTGGGCGAGACGAGATCGGCGTACGTTGGAAACTTCTGCTTGATCTCTTGTCGTGCCTTGTCGCGCTCCCCACGCAAAGCCACGATCGAAGCCTGAATCTGCCGAACGCCCCTCTCATCACGTTCCGCCGAGGGGAGTGCCAGCACGTTATTGAGCGTGCCCAATTGGGCGTTGACTTGCTTGGTCAGATCCTGCTCTTTGCGCACGAGCTCGGCCAGCGCAGAATCCTTTGCCGCCGCGCGAGCGCTGGACGCCGCAAGCGCCTGCTGCACCGACCGGCCGCGAACGGCGTCGGCAAGACCAAAGGTTTCTTCGCCGATACTGGCGGTTCCGTCAGCCCGCCCGAGCAATAGCAGATAGCTCTCGACGATCGCTTGCAGCCGCTGGCTGCGCGCCGCCACCACACTCGTGTTCTCGTCATCCGCATTTTCGTTGGCGCTCGCCATCAGCACCGGGATGGCCGCCTTGAATTCACGGATCGCGTCGGCATCGCGCCGTGCCCGCATCAAACCGACCGCCAGCGTGCCGCGCGCCGAAGCGGTGTCAAAATGGTTCTCGCCGACGCGGCCGATCTGCTTCTTCACCAATTGCTCGGCAGCAGCGATGCCTGCGTCCAACTGCCCTGAACCGTAGAGCGACATGATGCGCGCCGGATTGAGCTCGAATACCTGGCGGCGCTGCGGCTCCCAATTGGCGATCGCCTTGTCGATCCCGGCAAACATCTCGTTTGCCTCAACGTTCTTGCGCTGCAGGTTCAGGATGCCCGCGAGTTGCGAGAGCAATTGCACGGTCACTTGGGAGTCGTCCGGGATCCCCACCGTCTTGTTGATCTCGAGAGCGACACGGCCTAGCTTCTCGGCTTCATCGTAGCGGCCCTGGTCAACCAGAATGCTGGCCAGCCCACCCACGTAGCGTGGCGTGACCGGATTGTACTTGCCGGTGTCCTTCAGACGCGCAAGCAGTGCCCGGCGGGCGTCGACCTCGGCCTCGGCTAGTCGGCCCTGCCTTGCCTTCATGCGCGCCTGATTTAGCACCAAGTTGTCGACTGCCTGGAGCATAACGGTCTCCGCGGGCGGATTGTCAGACTCCAACACGGCTTTGATGCCGGCACGCCTACGGATCTCCGCGGTGCGATAGGCGGCCTCCGCTTCCGCGAACTGGCCACGCGCCTCGAAGATCATGCCACGGGTGATCTCGATTTCGCCCTCCCAGCTCTGCCCGAAGCGGGCATAGGCGGCGCGCCAAGCTGGAATGCCGCTGGTCCTTGCCTCCTGAATGGCAGTCAAGCTGCGGCGCATATAGGTCTCGGCCTGCGCAATATCGCCCATCTGAATCAGGATCGCTGCAACAGAGCGGTTAGCGTTGAAGACGTAGCCCTTGGCGCCGGGCGCATTCGCCTCGCGCAGGATCTTCTGGCTGATCTCCAGCGCACGCTTAGGATCGCCTGCGGCGGCATATTGCAGCGACTGGAGCTGCATCATCCGCCCCATCATGGCGGGGCTGACAGCGCCGCGGCCGACCTCGACGGCCTTGTCGGCGTCGGCAACGGCTTGGGACAACCTGCCGAGCTGCGCGCGCGCGTTGGCACGGTCGAAATAGAATTGCGCAAGACCCTGGCGCGACTCCTTTCCTGTCGGCGTCGCATCGGCGTCCGACTTCAGGTCCGTGAGCATTTTCTCGTCGGGCCTTTCGCCATCGAGGATCGCGGCGATGTCGGAAATGGTGCGCGGCGGCGCGACGAAATCCTTCGGCAAGGCCGTACCTGGGTCGAGCTTCGGCGCGGCTTCCTTCGGAAGCTCAACAGCGACGTTGGCGCGGCCGTTGGCGGCGTTGAGGGCCGCCATCACACAGGCCCTGACCTGAGGCGTGGCCTTGGCGCGGCAGGCCTCGAGATTGGCGCCGCCCGCTGGTCCACCGCCGGCGCGCATGCAGGCCTGTACGATCGGTCTGCCAATCGTCATCCGGCAGTTCTCGATCGCCGCCTCCTTGGTCAGGGCGGCGGCTGGAGCGGTCGATCCGAGCAGGATTGCAAGTGTCAGCAGCTTCCGCGCCAAGCTAATATTCAGATGGATTTCAGACGGACTCGTGGCGTCTAAGCTCATCTTGAAACACCTTTGGGCAAAATGACTTGATCCAACGAGATAATTCTATCCTTATGGGTTGGGAGAACAAGCGCCATTCATCTGGGCCGGGATATGCCCAGAAGGGTTAGCGGCGGCGGGAGCGAGTTCCCGAGGCTGCGACAGGTTGTCCGGACGTTGGTCGCGCTGGTTCTGGCATGGGCGGCGGATTTTGGGCTCGCGGGATCGAATGCTCTGGGCGACCCGCAGCTCGAGGCTGCCATTGGGGATGCCGAGGCAATCCATCGCGGAGCAACTGGCTCTTCCCGACACGTCAGAGACTGTCGACCGACTTCCATCGCCGCCGCAGATCGCGTCCGGCTAACGTTTGTCGAGATCGAAGTAGTTTTGGGGCGGAAGCTCGCCAGCATCGGCCTACCTGCATTTCACTCACAACGGCGACACTCTGCATGGGGTGCGGTCGGCGGGATGTTTTGGATCGCGCAGGAGAGTGGAACGAGGTCAAAAGTTGCGCGCATTATCAAAACGCTCAGCACCAGCGCTGTCGAGGCGGACATCGCGTGCCGCTACAGACGTAAGGGCGCGCCAGGCCCTCTCCGATCAGTATCTGGCCGACGTCGCGACCGCCGACAGTCAGCGCGCCACAGCCTGCCGTAATTGCAGCGCGAGGTCCCCTCTTCACCGGGCCGGCGCGCGCACGCGAACCGCTGCAGGCGGGCATCGCCACTGGCGATCAGCTGACGCAGCCGGTTAGTTGCGGCCTCGGTCCGCTGCCGCTCCTCCTCGCATCGCGCCTTGTCGCCGCGCTCCGGCGCATCAAAGCCGAGGAGCCGATAGACTTGGCCTTGGTGCCGCACAGTGTCGCCGTCGACGGCGAAGATCGCGATCGGCGAGCTCGGCGAGGTCCAGACATGCCCGCGCCAAGCAGGATCGCAGCAAGTGCAACGGCAGTAGATCCCCAGCGCAAGGGTTTCGGCTTTCTCCGAACGGGACAACGGACATGCCTTACGCGTATACTAGGTGGGCAAGCCCGGCGATTGGTCAGCGGGATTATCTCGACCCCACTTTAGAGGTACCCTAGGCCTCTTGGACTCGAGCGCCGACTTCCCAGTCTTCGAGCTGGGACAACAAGCATGTTTGCATATTTTTTCTATATTGGTTTTCGATCATCGCGGCCAATGCGCGCGGGCGGGAAGGCATCGTATTTCTGGCGCTACTAATCTCGCTGCTGCTCGCGCTGGTGCCGCAACAGAAGAATGTGTCCCAAGCCGCGTCACATCCAATCTCGCGGCCATTTGATGCCGAGAACGTGCACGCTGGCATTCGAGTCGTTACTCCACGGCGATCGAAGCGTGATGCACGGCGCGCGGGTTCGGTTTGCCGACTACTCCAGTGTGCCGTCGCGATCGGGGCCCACTATCGGCCGTACCTCCCTAAGCTGCCAACCGACGCACGAACGGCTAGTTCACAAGTGGAAAACCTAAAGACGCGATGCGTCACCTCGTCGAGATCAGACTAAAGAAAAGAGGGGCTGACCACAGTGCGCATGCCGGCGCCTTTTCCTTTTCGGAGATAGGTCCTCTCGCCCGACCGAGGGCGCCTGAGACGCAGCATTTGAGCAAGTTTCTTTCTAGATTCTCTCCCTCCGCCAGCTCCTATCGAAATGTGAGGTAGATCTCTGTTTTCGACGGTCGACCCCCGGATTGCTTCTGGGCGCGACAGGGGTTGGAAAGCGAGATCCTTTCTGAATTCGGTCGAGAGCCGAGCTTAACTGCGCTTGCCTTTGTTTCTGCACCCTTCACACCAACGAGATACCGCGCAAAAACCCATTGTTACAGCTCGACTACGTGTGCGTCGTAGATCTGGATATTGGGGCGAGTAAATCGGACATCTGCACGATAGCAGTGGTCACCATTTCGGAGAGCGCCGGCAGAACTCGAGCCTGCAATCGCGGGTCGGTGTTGAGCAGCTATATGCTGAGTTTACGGGTCGTCCGGGGACTGAGGCTGGCTCCGAAGCGAATGCGGCGTGCATCCAGCGCGGACCCGTGCGCTGTCGTTACCGGTGGCGCCTGCTCCGACGGCGCCCGGCGCGGTGCCGAAACGCCGGCGGAAGCCGCGCGCAAAATGCGTGTAGTCGCGAAAGCCGCAGGCGTAGGCAATATCGCTGAGAGGCTGACCTGTCTTCATCAACGCGCGGCGTTCGATCAGACGCGCCGCATGATCCAGACGGGCCGAACATATGTGGTGACCGCATGTCGACCCACGGACCGTGAACAGCTTCTGCAAATAGCGCAGCGAAATTCCCGCCTCGGCAGCCACCTCCCGCGGAGAGATGTCCGGATCGGCAAAGCGGTCCTTTATGATGCCGCAGACGCGCATGAACAGCTTGTCGTTGTGACGCGAGCCAAGCGGGGCGGGAGGTGCAAACAGTGCGCCGAGGAGATCGTAGACCACCAGATGCATAAATTGGTCAGTCGACGCGAACGCCGGCTCTGCATCGCTGATCGGGTCAAGAGCGAGTTGACAGAGCAGACGTGACGCTTGCGCCTGCCGAGGACCGCACACGCCACCTTGCGGTTCGAAGCCGAGATGCGACGCCAGCTTCTGGYGTGGCACTTGCACACCAAGCCATCGCGCGCTGTCTTGGGCCCGTGAGATGAATGTCACGGGTTTTGTGGAATCGAGCAGGACGACATCGCCGGCAGTGATATTTACGACTCGGTCGTTGTGAATGATGATCGATTCGCCGGTATCCTGAACTGTGACGAAATAGTACTCCATGTTGTCACGGCGAATATCCAGTTCTGTCCGCTCAAGGCGGGTAGCGCTGCAGGTGAGATCCACTGCAGCGAATCCGAAGACGCGCCGCGTGCGCACCTTGCTGGCGAAGATGTTGGTTTCGCGAGCAGGAGTAAACCATCCCCAATCCTCGCGCATTGCAGATCGGAAACCGTCATAGTCCAATTCTGGAGCGCTGAGAAAATCGTCGTTCGGGCGCATCATCACCTCCACGGGTCTTGGTAAAACGAGTCTTGGCAAGCCTAATCGCACGGTTTGTAATGGCCTGCGCCGAAAACCACGGGCAGACGTTGATCAAGCTAGCGTGGCCCGGGACGAGTCCCGCTCAACTCTGCGTCACGCCAAATCACGCCCCCGAGATCGTGTCAGCATCGCCGCGAGGCGCGCCAGGCGGTGCGCGCCAGTACGGACGATTGGGCGCGATCGTCTCACGACACCTGAGGTCCAGCCGCCTAGATTCCGATCCTGGTAGTCACGCTTTGACGAGAATCGGAGGCAACAATGATTGCAGAAGTTCAGAATACAATGACGCTAACGGGAAACCGGGCTCTTGTGACCGAGCAGGCAACGCAAAACGAGTCCGATCCTGCCTTGGGAGTTGGGCGGCTTGGAATTCCGGTTCCGCTTCATTGTTTGCCCGTGACGGATGCCACCGTTCTTGAGTTGTACGAATATGTTTTCGCGCCTTGGGTGAAAATGCTCGGCCTTCGTGAGTTCAAGGTCTGCCCGGGCATCGTGTCCGCGATGCTTCCACAAAATGATGCGCTCAAATTGTCAAGCTGTGCGGTATGTGGCCAGGCAATTATGGCGGCCATTGACTCGGTTGCATCACTGTCTGTGGGCACGACGGGGCGTATCACCAAAGGCACCATGTATCAGCACACTCACTTCCTGCGTCCAGCCGTCAACGATGACTATCATGTAAGAGCAGAAGTATTGCGCTTTGGCAAAGCGTCGGCCTTCACGGAAACCCGCGTTTCGTTTGCGTCTACGGGAACGTTGGTTGCACACKCCAGCCTGGAATTCGCCTTCTGACTCGCATCCAAGGCTTCATCACCCCAACCCACCGCTCCCGACGTCTGTTCAAGCTCGTTCTCGGACATCCCGGTCGCGGTACCCCGCCAGTTCCTGACCAGCCATACCGGCTGATCATCTCGCATTGACCCGCAACCCTCACCACCGGAGGCAAACCATGACCAGGACTATTCTCATCACCGGCACATCGAGCGGCTTCGGCCGCGAAACCGCGGAAAGGCTGGCGCGCGACGGCTATCGCGTGTTCGCCGCGATGCGCGACATCGCCAGCCGCAATCGCAGCCACGCCGACGCGCTGCGAAGCCAGAAAATAGGCGTCGTGGAACTCGACGTTACCGATGACGGCTCGGTCGATCGCGCCATTGCTTCTATCCTCGCCGAGGCCGGCAAGATCAACGTGCTGGTCAACAACGCCGGCATTGCGTCGGTCGGCGTGACCGAAGCCTTCACGGCGAATCAGGCGAAGGCGATCTTCGACACCAACGTCATCGGGCTCCTCCGCGTTACGCCGGCAGTACTGCCTTCGATGCGTCGGGAGCGCGAAGGCCTCATTATCAACATGGGTTCGGTCCTCGGCCGGGTGACGTTCCCCTTCGTCGGCATCTACGGCGCGAGCAAGATGGCGATCGAAGCTTTGACCGACAGCATTCGGCTGGAGGTCTCCCAACTCGGCGTAGACGTGGTGGAAGTTCAGCCTGGCGCCTACCCGACAAGCCTGTACTCGAGCATCCAGAGGCCTGCCGACGGCGACATCACGAAGTCCTACGGCGAGGTCGGCCAGATTCCCGACGCCATCTACAAGACCTTCACGTCAATGCTGCAGGGAACGGACGCTCCGAAGCCTCACGACATTGCCGAGGCCGTCGCCAAGCTCGTCGGCCAGGCGAAGGGCAGTCGCGCCGCTCGGACGGTGGTGGGCACGTCGTTTGGTGCTGACAAGATCGATGCCGACATCGCGCCCGTCCAGAAGGCCGTCGTCGACGGTCTGGGCCTCGGGCATCTCGAAGAACTCGCGTGATGGAGCGTTCCGGGTCGGCGCCTGCCGTCGACCCGTCCTCACTCGGCAGCACGCTGGCGGGCGCGCCCTGCCCGGAATAGGCCCTCGAAAGAATGAAGAGGCCAGGACGAATATCGCCAAAGCCTAACAAGGAGAACTCAAATGCCTCTGTGGCATATTTACTGTCCGGAGAATGCGTACTCAGCCGAGGACAAGCGCGCGCTTGCGACGCGTATCACGGACCTCTACGCGGATGTCGGCCTGCCTCGGTTCTATGCAAGCGTTGTCTTTCACGAATTGCCAAGGAACTCGTTCCTTGTCGGCGGAAAGGCAACGAACGATTTTGTCAGGATTTGGATTGATCAGTTTGCTCGCGCAACTGCTCCCGAGCGGCGAGCGTGGTGGCTGGAGCGCGTCAACACTACACTCAATGCCTTCGCACGCGAGCGGGGTTATCGCTGGGAGGTCCACATTGACGAAACGCCAATCGATTTCTGGACCATCCAAGGAATGAAGCCGCCTGACCCAGATTCCGAGGCTGAAAAGCACTGGGTCAAAGAGGACCGCCCGTCAGCATATAGCTGAGTGTGGGCGCAGCCTTCAGCGAGCCGATCGCGGCGATGGTTATCAATCCGCCAAGCTTCGGCTGCGCGAACGCCTAAATGCCGAAAGGCGCGGGCGGATGTAATACCGCCCGGCCGGCTCGTCGCAGCGTTCTTCAGCCTCGACGCTTTACAGGTTTTATGTCGCAACCCAAAGGAGATCGCTATGCCGATCCGTAGCATGTTTGTAGCCGCAGCATTCGCCTTGGCCTCTCTGGAGGCCGCCCACGCCGCTAGCCTGCGTCCGATTGATGGTATGAGCATCGACCTCGGCGAAGTGTCCGGTGTCGCCTACTACACCGTCGGGCGCGACGGATTCCATGTTGTCACGACCCTCGCACAGGGCATGGCGGGAACGCCGATCCGTGTTGAGTGTGTTCTTGCACCGGGTCAGCGTGTGGCGTTCTCAACACCGTACCAGGCAGATGCGCTCGAAATCAGCCGGAACGGCGACAGCGTGCTCGTCCGCAAAGTGAAATCGGTCTCGAACTAATTTCCGGCGAATTGGCGCCTTCTCACGATGATTCCAATGCGGAAAGGGGCCGGGTGGACGCAATACCGCCCGGCCGGCCCGCCGCAGTGCTCTTCAGCCTCGACGCTTTACAGGTCTTGCGTCGCAACCCAAAGGAGATCGCTATGTCGACAATCGGACGAGACGATCATATGAAGATTCTCGTCGTCTCGACCCCCGGGACCGGCCATCTCAATCCGCTACTGGCGATCGGCCGTATCTTGATCGCGGAGGGCCACGAACTTGCCTTTTTGACGGGGACCTCCCTGCGTAGTCGTGTCGAACGGTTCGAAGCAAAATTCTATCCGCTCCCCGAAGAGGCGGATCTGACTGCGCAGGATGTCATCACGTCCGACGAGATGAAGGGCGTACCGCCCGGGCCACAATGGTTGCGCACATTAGTCGAGCGCTTCTTCGTCGATACCATTCCCGCTCAGTATAGCGGGGTGCACAAGGTCTTGCGGGAATTCCCTGCCGACATCATTATTGGCGACGATATGTTTTTTGGTGTCCTACCCATGCTGGTAGGACCGCGATCGAAACGCTTGCCTATTGTTCTTTGCGGCACATCCGTCTTGCACTGGCAACGCGAGGACAGAGCGCCGGCTTTTGCGGGTTTGCCGCCCGCGGCCACCCGAGCACACCTCGACGAATATGCTGCCTTCGCGCGAGAACACGACAAGATCGTCGACGGGCCTCTCGGCCTTTGCGTCAATCGGTACCTGAAGGACCTGGGCGTTGGATCGGTGTCCAAGCCTCTCTTCGAATCGGTCGTAGAGCTTGCAGATGCCTATATGCAGTTGACGGTACCGCGTTTTGAATTTCCACGCGATATCCCTTCCTCTGTGACTTTTGTCGGCACCCCTCCGATTATACCCAATCAGGTCCCGCTTCCGGCGTGGGCGCACGAACTGGACGGCTCGCGCAAGGTCGTGCTTGTGACGCAGGGTACGGTGGCAAACCACGATTTCGACCTTCTGATCGCGCCGGCGCTTGCGGGACTCGCGAACGAACCTGACTTGCTTGTGGTCGCCACAGCGGGCGGTCGCGCGGTCGGCGACATTCCTGGCCCAATTCCCGGCAATGCGCGTCTCGCCAGCTATCTGCCGTTCGAGTGGCTTCTGCCCAAGGTCGACGTGCTCGTCACYAACGGTGGATATGGGAGTGTCAACCAGGCGATGAGCTTTGGAATTCCGCTTGTGACCGCAGGGTTGACGGAAGACAAGGCGGACGTGAACGTGCATGTGGCATGGTCCGGTGTCGGAATCAATCTTGCGACCAACAATCCGACACCACAAGCGTTGCGCGAGGCCGTGCGCGTCGTGCTCGACAAACCGGACTATCGTTCAGGTGCCTCAGCTATGGCCGACGAGTTCAAGGCGATTGACACTCGTTCCGAGGTCCTGCGGATCATCAACCAAGTCGCGCAAGGGTCCAATGAGATAAGCGACCCGGGCGGCACCACGGTCGCTAAGCAAGGTCGACGTGTCGCCGCCAATCGGTGACTTGCTTCCGCTCCCGGGAAGGATGGAAGGCTGATTCTTCCGTCCTTCGTCTGGGAGGCGATCGATATCTCCGCGGACACGCGCCGCATCTGACGATGCGCGGGACCAGGAACGTATCGGATATTCAACCCATGCGTATTCAACCCGCATCGTTTGCCTTCACGCTGTTGCTGGGCCTTCTTGCCTCAGTTCCGTATTCGGGCATTGATATGAGCTTACCGGCACTGGCGGCCACTGGCGCCGCTCTCGGCGCGCCGCCCGCGGATGTCGGCTTTACGATGAGTGTTTTCATGCTCAGTCTGGCGACGGCGCCGCTTGTCTATGGGCCGGTATCCGATCGGTACGGTCGTAGGCCCGTCGTGGTATTCGGCGTCACGCTCTTTGTCGTCGGCAGTCTCGCTTGCGCGCTCGCCCAATCATTGCCGGTGCTGCTGGTGTGCCGCTTCAGCCAAGGCTGCGGCGCGGCCAGTACGACGTTGACGTTTGCAATCATCCGCGACCTGTTCGAGGGGGATAATGCGCGTGCGAAGATGGCCAACGTCGTCATTGCCATAAATGTAGTCACATTGATCGCACCGACCGCTGGCGCGGCTCTACTGGGCCTGGGCAGCTGGCGCCTGATTTACACGATTCAGTTCGTGATGGGTCTGGCTTTGTTGATCGCATTGGTCACCGGCTTTGCCGAAAGTGCAAAGATCGATCAGACCAATCGCCTTGCACCATCAATCATTGGCCGCAGCTATCTTCAAGTCCTGACGCATCCGATCTCCTTCGCATACATTCTGGTCGGTGCAGCCGCCGGCGGGACCGTTATGGCTTATGTCACCGGGTCCTCCCTGTTCTTCATCAACAGCATGGGGCTACGGCCTAATCAGTATGGCCTGATTTTCAGTGCATGTTCCGGATCGGTCATGGCCGGGGCTTTCCTCGATCGGCGGCTCGCCGCTTGGAATTTCTCACCAGCTCATGTGCTGATGATGGGCTTGACGGTCTCTGCTGCGGCGTCAGGGCTATTCCTCGCCACGACACTTGTCGGCTGGGTATCGCTACCCCTTGTTGTTTCACTTCTGGTCGCTGTTGCCGTTGCCTTCGGATTGAGCATACCGAACGCCATGAGCGCGACGATGCATCCGTTGCCGCAGATCGCCGGCGCGGTAGGCGCCGTGTCCGGAAGCATTCAGATGATGGCAGGCGCCGTCTCAAGCGGGCTCGTTGCGTGTCTTTACGACGGACGATCAGCGCTATCGATGGCCGCGGTCATGACGCCGTGTTCGCTTCTGGCGCTGGCCTCTTATCTGCTGATTGCCCGTCGCGCCGAGCGTCGCGTTTTCGCAAGTTAGCGTCATGCCCGCGCTGGGCGCGAATATCCCTCAAGTTTAGGCTGCGCCCAGGGCATGCGCAGCAAGTCCACTAAAACCTTCCGAACAAGGCTCTCCACCGCGGTGCGAGGTATTTCGCAAACACGAGGATGGTCTTCATCGAATTTCCCGACTTAGAACCTGAACGATACCGTTCGGTCTGATCAGCCTCAGTACCGCGGCACGGCTCGCCAGGCGGTGCGCGCTAGTACGGACGATTGGGCGCGATCGCTTCACGACACCTGAGGTCCAGCCGCATAGAGTCCGATCTGGCAGTCACGGTTGCAGAGATCGGAGACAAAGAATGCAAGTTTCCAAGCTCAAAAGCTGGGTGTTGGTGCCCTCGACGCGCGCCGGCCCGGACAGCGGCTTTCTGATGGAAAGCCCGATGGCGTCGATCACCTTAGGCGACGATGACTGCCATGCGCGGAGGCTTCGCTCGTTCCAGGCCGATCGGAACTAAACCCTAGCGAAAGGACGAGATCCATGAGTAACGACGAGACTGCGGTGCCAACGGGAATTTCCCTGACCCACTTGGATCCCGTCTTTCGGGAGCGGCCAGACGAATATCTCGATATGCTGAGGTCGCGCGAGCCGGTGCACCAGGACCGGATGTTCGATCGGGTGGTGCTGACCCGTGCGGTCGATGTCGATGCCGTCATGAATAATCGCGATCTGGCCTCCGATCCACGGAAATCCCGCCCGGGTTCGTTCTCTCGGGTGCAACTGAAGGTGGATGAGACATTTCGGCCGCTCATACTGCATATGGATGACCCGGACCATAAGCGCCTGCGCTCCCTGGTCGTCAAGGCGTTCAACCAGGTCGCGGTCGATGCGATGCGCCCGCGTATCACCGAGGTCGCATGCGGCTTGCTGGACGACATCGACGATCCATCCTGCTTCGATATTATGGACGCTTATGCCCGACCGTTGCCGACGATAGCCATCGCGCTGATGTTGGGCGTCGATACCGCCCGCTGCGACGACTTCAAGCAGTGGTCTGACGGCAAACTACAGATGTTCAACCCGCAACGCACGCCGGAGCAGGAGGCCATCCTGGCATCCTGCAATGCTGCTCTCACCGGTTACTTCACTGAGGTGATCCAAAAGCGTCGTAAAGAACGACGGGCCGATCTGATCAGCAGCCTGATCGACGCCGAAGAGGACGGAGAGCAGCTCGACGAAGCGGAGATCACAAACGTTTGCCATAGTTTGCTCTTTGCGGGCAACGTGACGACGACCGATCTTATCGGTAACGCCGTACTAGCCCTGCTGCAGCATCCCGGTGAACTCAGCAAACTGCTCGCTAATCCGAACCTGGTTCGTAGCGCCGTCGAGGAAGTGTTGCGCTATGACACGCCAGTCGTGCAAGGCACTCGGATCGCAACCGAAGCGATGCAGATCGACGGGTGCCCGGTCGCGGCGGGGCAAACGATCAATGCCGTGCTCTACGCAGCGAACCACGACTCAGAGGCGCATCCCGACCCAAAGCGGTTTGACATCGAACGGCCGGATAAGCGTCACATCTCATTTGGCGGCGGCGCCCATTTCTGTCTTGGCGCGCCATTGGCCCGGGCCGAGGCACAGATCGCCCTTTCGATGCTTTTCGAGCGGTTCCCGATGCTCCGCCTGAGTGCCGAGCACCCCTTGGAGCGCCGGACGATGCTGAACTTCAATGGATTAGAAGCGCTTTGGGTGCGCGCGGACTAGCACTGCGTTCCAGTCACCATGACCCTTTGTCCCCCACGGCCGACCTGATGGCGCTTGCGAGCCCCATCAGCAGCAGTGCGGACCGTCGCATTTCGCCGAACATGCTCACACCCGATTTATTTGAACTAGGAATAGCCGACCATGAAAGAACTATTCTGCGCTCCGGCATCGACCGTCGCACCCTGCTCACGACGTTGGCGTTGCTTCCAGCCCTATCCGCGCCGCCCTTATCCGTCTCCGCGTCGGCCCTGACCGTTTCGAGCGGCCCATTGCCATCGTGGAATGAGGGGTCCGCCAAACAGGCGATCCTCGACTTCGTCCGAGACACGACAGACCGGGCAAGTCCGAAGTTCGTGCCTCCCGAGGAACGCATTGCCACTTTTGATCAGGATGGCACGCTTTGGGTGGAGCAGCCGATTTATAGCCAAATGGTGTATTGCCTCGACCGGGTCCCGGTATTGGCCGCGCAAGAGCCGGCGCTAAGGGACGTTGAGCCATTCAAGACGGTGCTCTCGGGAAACCGGGAAGCGATAGCCGGGCTTTCGATGCGAGACCTCGAAAGGATCGTCCTTGCCACGCTCGCCGGCATAACAACTGACGAGTTCGAGGCAGAAGGAAAGAAATGGCTTGCCTCCGCGAAGGACCCACGCTGGAAGCGGCCCTATACCGAACTCGTCTACCAACCGATGCTGGAGGTGATGACCTACCTGCGGGCGAATGGCTTTAAGACCTACATTGTCACAGGCTTCGGTCAGGATTTTGTGCGCCTGTATTCACAGCAGGTCTACGGCATCCCGCCGGAGCAGGTGGTCGGGTCGGCGCTTGCCGTCAAATATGATTATGACAAGGACGGCAAGCCGGTCCTCATTAGTGAACCCAGGCTCATGCTGTATGACAGCGCTGCCGGGAAACCGGAGGGAATTCACTTGATGATTGGTCGGCGTCCGAACGCTTCATTTGGCAACTCGACTGGAGACCAGCAGATGCTGGAATATACGGGTGCCGGGGAGGGCGCGCGACTATCGATGCTTGTACTGCACGACGATGGAATACGTGAGTACGCTTATGGTCCGGCGCAGGGGCTGCCCTATACCAAGATCGGTTCCTTCACCCCCGCGCTCTACGCTGAGGCCAGGAAGAAAAACTGGACCATCATCAGCATGAAGAACGACTGGAAGAATATCTTCTCGTTCCAATAGCTGATGACCGAGTTGGCGGCGCGATGTGGCAGTGAGCGGTGCGTGCCAGTACCGGTGAAAGGGCGCCGGCGGCTCACGACATCCAGCTTCCAGAGTCTTAGCTTCATTCACAGCATCGAATCTAAATCGTGTTTGGAAGACAAATGCCCCTGTCAGTCATATGGCTCGTCACGTCCTTTGCGATCAGGCTGCTAGTCGTTCACTTCAAGCTCGCCATCCTTCTCAGGTCTCGCGCGAAGGCGCGTGTTCGGGGACCGGGCACCCAAGGGCGAGAGGGCGGGCGAGTCGTCCTGGCTGATGAAGACCTCTCGCCAAATGGATACCCGTGCGGACCATCTCCTGCCCGCACGAACAGTCGCTTGCGGCTGAAGTGAAAGCGTTGAAACCGAGGGAACATTCGCCATGCTTGGCTTAATGATGCAAACTCCGTTGCTCCTGTCGTCCATTCTCATGCACGCGGCGCGCTCCTTTCCCGATGTCGAGATCGTCTCCCGAACTCCCGACAGGCCCGATCACATCACGAGCTACAGCGGCCTTCTCGAGCGCAGCTCTCGGCTCGCAAATGCATTGGATTCGATCGGCATTAAGCCAGGCGATCGCGTGGCGACCTTAGCCTGGAATAGCTATCGGCATCTGGAGCTATACTTCGGCATTTCCGGAATGGGAGCCGTTTGCCACACGATCAATCCAAGGCTGTTCGTGGACCAGGTCATATACATCATCAACCATGCCGAAGATGTGGTTGTATTCTTCGATCTGGCTTTTATCGATCTCGTACACTCTTTAATGCCGCAATGTCCGACTGTTGAAGCGTGGATATATCTGGGCGAGGCGGGCGACGCAAAGATCGTGGGAGCCAAAGGCTTCCCATCCTATGAAGGATTTCTCTCCGGGTGCTCGGAAGCTTATGCATGGCCCGAGTTCGACGAGAACACGGCATGCGGACTGTGCTATACGTCGGGAACGACAGGAAACCCAAAGGGTGTGCTGTATAGCCATCGCAGCGCCGTGCTGCATTCCTGCGCCGCAGCGCTCCCAGACGCTTGTCGCATTTCTCTGGATGACACGGTCGCGCTTGTCTCGCCGATGTTCCACGCAATGTCTTGGGGAATGCCGTATTGTGCAACGGCGACGGGTTCGAAGCTGGTGATGGCCGGACAAAACGTCGACGGTGAGAGCCTGCACAGGTTGTTCGAGGACCACGGGGTGACTTTCGCCGGCGGCGTGCCGACGGTCTGGCTGGGCTATGTTCGATACCTGCAAAGCGCCGGCGTGAAGCCGACGACGCTCAATCGCGCGCTGATCGGTGGCACGGCATGTCCGGCCTCCCTGATGGAAACGCTGCAGGACGGATACGGAGTAGAAGTTCTGCATGGCTGGGGCATGACGGAAACCAGCCCGCTCGCGACGATCTCGAAGCCACTGCGCAAGCACACGACCTCGTCGAGAGCTGAACGGCGGTCTCGCCAGGTCAAACAAGGACGTGCGCTTTTCGGGGTCGAGATCGGCATTCGCGATGGCAACAACAGAAAACTCCCCCACGATGGCAAGGCAGTTGGCGACCTCGTGGTTCGGGGGCCCTGGATTGCCCGCACGTATTACAAGATGCCGGAAAGCGAGCGTGCCGATGGTTGGTTTTTCACGGGTGATGTCGTCACGATCGACAGCGACGGTTATATGCAGGTTACGGATCGCTCGAAGGACGTCATCAAGTCCGGAGGCGAATGGATATCGTCTATCGAGCTCGAAAACCTGGCGATGGCCCACCCCGAAATCGTCGAAGCGGCGGTGATTGGTATTGCGCATCCAAAATGGGACGAACGCCCGCTCGTGCTTGCGGTCCGGCGCCAGGGATCGAGGCTCGAGGCGCAAGATCTCCTGACCTTTTACGAGGGCAAGATCGCGAAGTGGTGGATGCCGGACGATGTTCTGTTCGTCGACGAGCTTCCGCACGGGGCGACCGGAAAAGTCCTGAAGACCAAATTGCGCGAGCTTTACGGAAACCGCGATTCCGCCGCGATCAGCCAGACGGGCAACCCGCCCGCCGCCGAAGCCAACGGAGGTTCCTATGTCAGTCCGCAGCTCGCTTCTCGCAGCCGCCGTCACCTTCGCCTCACTCGGGGCCGCACACGCTAACGGCCTGCGGCCGATCGAGGGCCTGCGCATCAATCTCGGCGATGTATCCGGCGTCGCCTACTACACGGTCGAGCCCGATGGATTCCGCGTCGTCACGACTCTTGCACAGGGTGAAGCGGGAACGCCGATCCGCTTTGTGACAGTAYTGGCGCCCGGTCAGCGCGTCGTTGTCTCAACGCCATACCAGGCCCCCGCGCTCGAAGTCAGCCGAAAGGGCGATGAACTGCTCGTCCGCAGGGCGAGCACGTTCTCCAATTGACTGTCAATTGGCACGCAAGCGCCGACGTGAAGAAGCCAAAGATGTCCACGATTCATCTCCACCAGCCGTTTGGGCGGCGCAGGCAGGATCGGCTTTCAAGTCGGGATCAAGCCCGATCCCCGATAGCTTTCGATCAGCGCATCGAACAATTTCAGGTCGGCGCGGCTCCGCGCCATCAGCTGCGCGCCGGCAACGGCCGCGTAGATCGCGCGCGCTTTTGCTTCACGCTTGCTGGCGGGAATTGAAGCCGCAGCGAGCATCCTGGTCAGCCATGCCACGTTGACATCGGCGAAAGCCTGCACCTCGGTTTTGACGGCGTCCGGCAGATCATCATATTCGGCTGCCATGAAGCTACAGAGGCACATGCGATTGTCCTGCTCGAGCGATCGACGAAAAAGTCCCGGATAGGCGCGGAGCGCCTTTCTTGGATCTCCGTTCGCTTTTGAAAGAGCTTCGAGGTTCGCCGCCGTATCCTCCCAGTAGCGTCTCGCCACCGCCGCACCCAGCTCGGCCTTGCCGGGGAAGTGATGATAGATGCTCGCAGCCTTGATGCCGACTTCAGCCCCGATGTCGCGGAAGTTCAACCCGCCATAGCCGTGGGCCTGCGCTGTCCTGCGCGCCGCGGCCAGGATTGCTTCCCTCGCATTTTCGCTCATCGTGATCACCTCAACGTGTCCCTACCAAATGGCAGGTAGGGATTGAAGTCCGTAAATGCGAGGGACATGTCCAGCCTACCAAATGACAGGTAGGATCGATATGACTGATGACATCGTTAGAATGGACGCCACCCGCATCTCCCAGCTCATTGCCCAACGGGAGCTTTCGCCCGTCGAGGTCATGCGGGCGCATCTCGACCGCATCGCGGCGGTCAATCCCAGGCTGAACGCGATCGTGACGCTGGCCGACGGCGCGATCGAAGGCGCCAGGACGGCCGAAGCGGCGGTGATGTCGGGCGCCCAGCTCGGCCCTCTCCATGGCGTTCCGTTCACGGTCAAGGACGGAATCGACACGGCGGGTGTGCTGACACAGCGCGGTTCGCCGATTTTCAGGGGGCGCGTGCCTGATATTGATGCCACCGTCGTGGCCAGGCTGAAGGCCGCCGGCGCCATTCTCATCGCAAAGACGAACCCGCCCGAATTTTCCTATTCGATCGAAACCGACAATCTCCTGACGGGCCAAACCAACAACCCTTGGAACCTCGACTACACGCCGGGCGGATCGAGCGGCGGTGAATCCGCTGCCATCGCGGCGGGCATGTCGCCACTCGGTGTGGGCAGCGATCTCTCGATCTCTTTGCGCGGCCCGGCAGCGCATACCGGTGTCGTCGGATTCAAGGCCACTCACGGTCGAATGCCGATGACAGGCCACTGGCCCCGGGTGCCACGTCGCTTCTGGCATATCGGTCCGATGGCACGTTCGGTTCGCGATGTGGCGCTCGCTTATTCCTTGATGGCAGGACCCGACGGCGCCGACGGCTTCTCGGTCAGCTCGCCCAGCCTCGATACAGGGCTAGGTACGAAATCGACCCGTGAGCTTCGCGTGGGCTGGATGGCCTCTCCGGGCTTCTTCGGACCCATCGATCCGGAAGTGGTCGCGACCGTGAAGGCAGCGGCACATGCGCTGCGCATTGCCGGCTACCACGTCGAACAGGTCCGGTTGCCGGTGGTGGAGCAGACCGATGCCAACAGCGTCCTCTGGCAGCTCCAGCAGATGGAATCCCGGAGCGAGTTCGAGAAGGTCACCGCCGGCCATGAGGCCGAGATCTTCAGGCACGCCAAACTGGTCCTTGATGCACCCGATACGCCGATCGCCGATTTCGTCGCCGCCGAGCAGGCCATAGAGCGCCTTCGCGACAGCTTCGCCGAATACTTCCAGCGGTACGATGTGCTGCTATGTCCGGTGACCCCGTTCCCGGCGACCAAGCATGGTCTCAACGACCTCGTGGTCGATGGTGTGACGGTTTCACCCTTTCACGTCATGAGCGCCACATCACCGTTCAGCTTGACGGGAATGCCCGCTCTATCAATGCGGTTTGGAACGAGCCATGACGGTCTTCCGATCGGCGTGCAAATCGTCTCCTCCTGGCTGGCGGAATCGACGGTGCTCAAGATCGCCTCGCTCCTCGAGGAGGTGAGCCCGGTCCGCAACCTTCATCCGACTATCTGACGATGAAAGGGCGGGATTCATCCCGCCCTCTCCCCTGAGAGCATCCACCATGAAGGATGAGCTGACGATATCGCGGCTTGCTCAATCAACCGACGGTCACGTTCAATTGCGTCGCAAATCCTGGTGCGCTCCGGTCATTGTTCCCGCCCATAGGTTCGCTATCGGTTGCCGCTCCCTTCCCTTATGAAGTTCCCGCGCGCGCCGGACCATCACCGGAAGCAGGACGTCATGAAGGCACACAGCAGCGCTCTCGAAGAGGCCGAGAAGGATGATCAGAATGAACATTCAAGTCTCGCTCACACCGACGCGCAGCCGATCGACTTGAATTCCCTGCAGACATTCGTCGCTGTCGTGCGCGCCGGCGGATTTGCGGCGGCAGCCCGCGAAACCAACACGCCGAGGTCGTCCGTCAGCTTGCGCATCCGCAGCCTGGAGGCGGCGCTCGGTGCGCGGCTCTTCAAGAGGTCCACGCGCGCTTTTGCCCTCACGGCCGCAGGACGAGAACTCTACCAGCGTTCGGCTGGCGCGCTTGCCCTGCTTGTCAACGCGCTCCGGGGGGTAAGCGGTGCTGACGACCCATATGCCGGCGAAATCCGCATCACGCTGCCGGCCGACTTTCYGGTCAGGATCGTGGCAGCCGCGATCGGGGATTTCAGAAACGAACACCCCAATGTGCGCTTTGAGGTGTCGCTCACGAACGACGTGCTCGATCTCATCTCCCAGGATATTGATATTGCGCTCCGCATCGGAGCGGCCAAWCCTCAGGAAGCCCTGATCAAGGGCGCAATCGACATGAAGTTTGGTCTTTATGCGAGCGCAGACTATGTGAGCAGTCACGGGATCCCCGTCGATATTCGCGACGCGTCGACCTTGATCGGGCCATCGAGGCGTGAATTGCTGCGCCTTCTATCCCGCTCCTTGCCGGGCGGGGCGACGTGGCCCGCCTTTCATGTCGCGGTCGACTCCTTCGCTCTTGCTCGTGAGCTTGTGCTGGATCACCAGGGGATTGGTCTGCTTCCGGAAGCCCTCTGCAGAGTGGAATACGCATCGGGGCTCGTCGTGCCGGTTTTGCCAGAGCAGTTCTCCGGGACGATCCGCCTGCATCTCACATATCCGTCGCGGGCCGATCTAAGCGCCAAGGTCGCGGATTTTACCCGTGTGTTCGAGCGACACCTTGCAGCTGCGGGGCGGTGATCTCCGTTGTTGTCGTTGTTCATGCCGACAGTTTGAGGTGGACCGTTCGGGCAGCAGAACTGGTCTTCGGGAAACTCCGATGCCAATTGGCCAGAACTACAGCCGCTGTGGCTTGCGGAAGGGGACTAATCCGCAGCCCTCCCGCATGCAATCTATGGAGCTCCGAAGTCAATGGAGCCTTGGCCAATGCAGAGCGTCATCACGACGAAGTTCGAAACGACCGAATTTGCCGGTCTCACGACGAAAATTATCAATCCGCAGGAAAGCCCGTTCACGGTGCTGGACATGACCATCAAGCCGGGCTTCGGCGCACCCGCCCACATCTCCGAGGAGGAGGACAAGCTGTTTGTCCTCCTGGAGGGCGAGGTGAAATACCTCGTGGGAGACCAGACCGAGGTCGCTGGACCCGGTTCGCGGATTCTCGTGCCGAGAGGAGTTGTTCACGGCTTCACCAATGAGGGGCCGGCCGACGCGAGACACATCCTCGTCTCCACGCCGCGTCGTCACGAGGAATTCTTCCGCGATCTGCACAGGATCCCCGAGCCGCGCGAGCAGCACATGGACATGCTGCCGACGATCGCAGCGCGCAACGGCCAACGGATTGTTGGTCCGCTCCCATGACACGATGGGCAGCACCGAACGCGCGCATCGCCGCGATTTCGACGTCCCTAGGCCACCCTCCACCTCCCGTCCCCCGCGCGCTTCAGCGCGGGGTCGCTCACCCGCACATGCTCGGCGAGAAAATCGATGAACGCGCGCACGCGCGCGGGCAGGGGCGCGGTGTGGCCGACATAGACGGCGTGGATGTCTTCGCGGTCGCCGGGATTGTAGCCTTGCAGCACCGGGACGAGGCGGCCCGATTCGATGTCGGGGCCGATGTGGAAGAGGGCGAGGCGGGCGAGGCCGACGCCGCCGAGGGCGAGGCGGCGGGCGATTTCGCCGTCGCTGGCGCGGGCGGCCGGTGGCGGCATGGCTTCCTCGGTGCGGTCGCCGCGCCGGAATGGCCAGCCGCCGCGGATGCGCGGAAAGGTCCAGCCGATGCCGCGGTGCTCGGTGAGATCCGCCGGAATCTTCGGCGTGCCGAAGCGCGCCAGATAGTTTGGGGTGCCGACGACGACCATGCGGCTGGTGCCGAGCTTTCGCGCGACCAGACGTGAAGCTTTCAGGGGCCCGACGCGGATGGCAATATCGGCCCGTTCCTGCATCAGGTCGATCAGCGTATCGGTCAGCACGAGGTCGAGTGTGACCTCGGGATGCCGTTCCAGGAAGCGGGGAATCAGCGGTAGGACGTGCAGCATGCCGAAAGGGATGTTGCAGTTGACCGTGAGGCGGCCGCGCGGCGCGGCGCCTGAAGCCGCCTCGCGCTCGGCCTCTTCCATCTCTCCGAGAATGCGGACGGCGCGCTGGTAGAAGGCCTGGCCCTCCTCCGTCAGTGTCAGCTTGCGCGTGGTGCGGTTGATCAGCCGTGAGCCGAGGCGCGTCTCCAGCCGCGAGATCAGCTTGCTGACGCCCGACGGGGTCAGGCGCAGTTTTCGCGCGGCCTGGGTGAATCCGCCGAGATCGACGACGCGGACGAAAACCTCCATCTCGGCGGAGCGGTTGGTGTCGAAGCGGGCCATGTTGAATTCACGTCACAAATGATTGGATTGCKGACATCCTAATGGTTTTGTTGCGCTGCGGCTATCTGCATGGCTCGTCCCTCGCATTGGAGCCACGCATGCCTCCCGCCGTCCTCGCCCTCACCGCCGGTGCCTTCGGCATCGGCACCACCGAGTTCATCATCATGGGCCTGTTGCTCCAGGTCGCCGCCGACATGCACGTCACCGTGCCGGTCGCGGGGCTGCTGATCTCCGGCTATGCGCTCGGCGTCTTCGTCGGCGCGCCTGTCCTGACGCTGGCGACGCGGCGGATGCCGCGGAAAACCGTTCTTCTCGCGCTGATGGCGATCTTCACGCTCGGCAACGCGGCTTGCGCGCTGGCGCCGAACTACGAATGGCTGATGGCGGCGCGGGTGCTGACCTCGCTCGCCCACGGCACCTTCTTCGGCGTCGGCTCGGTGGTCGCCACCAGCCTCGTCGCCGAGGACAAGCGCGCGTCGGCGATTGCCACCATGTTCATCGGCCTGACGGTCGCGACACTCCTGGGCGTGCCCTTCGGCGCCTGGTTCGGCCTGATGCTCGGCTGGCGCGCCGCATTCTGGGCGGTGACGGTGATCGGCGTGATCGCCTTCGCAGTGGTGGCCACATTCGTGCCCGGCCATGTAGGCAATGGCGACAAGCCAGTATCGTTGGCCGAGGAGATCGCGGTGCTTGGCCGGCCGCAGGTGCTGCTCGGTCTTGCCATGACCGTGTTCGGCTTTGCCGGGCTGTTCGTCGTCTTCACCTATATCCAGCCGCTCCTGACGCGCTTCACTGGTTTCTCGGAAGCCGCGGTCTCTCCGATCCTGCTGGTGTTCGGCGCAGGTCTCGCGATCGGCAATGTCGCCGGCGGCAAGCTCGCCGATCGCGGCCTTGCGCGTGCCCTGATCGGCACGCTCGCTGCGCTCGCCATCGTGCTGCTTGGCCTTGCTGCAGTGCTGTCGGTCAAGATCGCAGCCATCGCGCTGATCCTGCTGCTTGGCATTGCGGCCTTTGCGACCGTCGCGCCGCTCCAGCTTCGCGTGCTGGAAGCCGCCGGCCCCAGCGGCCGCACGCTCGCCTCCAGCCTCAACATCGCCGCCTTCAATCTCGGCAACGCGCTCGGCGCCTGGGCGGGCGGCGTCACCATCGATCGCGGGCTCGGTCTCTCCGCGCTGCCGCTGGTCGCGGCCGGCATCACGGCCGTCGGTCTCGTGCTCGCGCTATGGAGCCTTCAGCTCGATCGAACGCAGTCCGCAGTCGCGGCGTGCCCGGCGGAATAGGAGAATGATCATGGAATATCGCAATCTCGGCGCTTCCGGCCTCAGGGTACCCGTCCTCAGCTTCGGCACGGGCACGTTTGGCGGCGAAGGCCCGCTGTTCTCGGCCTGGGGCCGCAGCGGCGCTGACGAAGCGCGCAGGCTGGTCGATATCTGCCTCGAGGCCGGCGTCAATCTGTTCGACAGCGCCGATGTCTATTCGAACGGCGCGTCAGAGGAAATCCTCGGCGCCGCGATCAGGGGACGCCGCGACAAGGTGCTGATCTCCACTAAGATGAGCCTGCCGATGGGCGACGGTCCGCTCGATGCCGGCTCTTCGCGATATCGTCTGGTCGCCTCGGTCGAAGCAGCGCTGCGGCGGCTCGGCACCGATTACCTCGATCTGCTCCAGCTCCATGCCTTCGATGCGTTCACGCCGATCGAGGAGGTGCTGTCCACGCTCGATACGCTCGTACGTGCCGGCAAGCTGCGCTATGTCGGTGTTTCCAATTTCGCCGGCTGGCAGCTGATGAAGTCGCTCTCAATTGCCGAACGGCACGGCTGGCCGCACCATGTCGCGCATCAGGTCTATTATTCGCTGCTCGGCCGCGACTATGAATGGGAACTGATGCCGCTCGCTCGCGACCAGGGCGTCGGCGCGCTGGTCTGGAGCCCGCTCGGCTGGGGCCGGCTCACCGGCAAGATCCGGCGCGGCGAGCCGCTCCCTGCGAACAGCCGTCTGCACGCCACCGCGCAGTTCGGCCCGCCCGTGGATGATGAGCGTCTCTATGCCATCGTCGACGTGCTTGATACAATCGCCGCGGAGACCGGCCGCACCGTGCCGCAAATCGCGATTGCCTGGCTGCTGTCGCGTCCGACCGTATCCTCGGTGATCATCGGTGCCCGCGACGAAGCGCAATTGCGCGACAATCTCGGCGCGGTTGGCTGGTCGCTGAGCGCTGCGCAGATCACGCGTCTCGACGAGGTCAGCGCCGTGATGCCGCCTTATCCCTACTACCCCTATCGCATCCAGGAAGGCTTTACGCGCCTCAATCCGCCGCTGGTGTGACGAACGACTAGTAAAAAGCCGCGATCGCCGTCGCGATTCCCGCTGGAAGATTCGGCTCGTTCTTCAGCGTGTCCAGAAACGCGGGATCGCCTGATACCGTGAGGCCATCCAGCTTGATCGGATGCAGCGGCTCGGCCGCTGCCGCGACCGCCGCCAAATCCGGACCGGTCCTGACACCGTTGAATTCGAGCCGCGGGCGCAGTTGGACATTGTTGCCGAACTGCTCGTCCAGCGCGAGGCGCCATCCGGTCCGCGACACCGCTCCGCGGGCGATCGCATCGCTTATGGCGAGGCTGTGCGGTTGCAAGGTGCCGAGATTGCCGAGCGCGGCACGGAGGCGGCTCGTCGCCTCCGCCAGTGTGATCCTCTCGATCCCGGGATCCTGGTCGGGCGAGGTGAAGTCGATCACCCGCGCGCTGCTGCCGATCCTGAGCGCCTCGCCGCTTCCGCCCGCCTTCTGCATGACCGTCTTCGTCCCATAACGGGCTCGTCCGCCAATGGTGACCAGAACGATGTCCTGCTCGCGCGATTTGATCAGATGAGCGTAGGGATCGCCGGTGACTCCCTTCACGACCAGAAGGTCGGCGAACTTGCCATTGGCGATCGTTCCCAGCTTCGCATCCCACTTGAGGATCGAGGCCGGATTGCGCGTCGCCATCGAGACGATGTCGTAGTCGCTGAAGCCGAGATTGAAATGCGCGGACACGACCTTGGCCGCCTTCAGCTCGCCGAGCAGGTTCTTGCTGCCGGACGGCGACCAGTCCGAGCCGAGCGCAATGATGAGGCCGGCCGTGCGCGCGGCAACGACATTGGTCGTCTTTCCGTAGAGCAGGAGATTGCTCAAGGGGGACCAGACCACCTTGGCATGGTTTTCCGCCATCGTTAAGAAGTCGGTCGCATCGAGTGCCGTGCAATGAATGCCGGCCAGCGACGGTTCGATCGCCCAATCGCCCTCGGAATTGCGCAAGGCGAGGAAGTGGCTATGCGCCTTGGTGTCGATGCCTTCGCTGAGATGCAGCAGGAAGCACGATGACGATTTCAGCTCGTTGTCGAATTTCGCCCAATCCTCGGCATCGATGTCGGGAATCTTCGAGTGTGCCCGCGGCAGATCGGGCGGGCTGCCGATCTCGGCGGCGCGCAACGCGCCCTTGTAATATTTGTGGATCGTGCCGCTCCAGTTCGACAGCGTGATCCCCTGGCTCGTCGTGGTACCCGCGACCATGCACTTGGCTTCGACATAGCGAACCAGGGCCGGCAGCAGCGAGCCGTCGTCGGCCAGTGCGATCGCGCTCATGGGGCCGGTTACGGACGTCTTGTACGATTTGGCATTCTGCCATTGGTCGCGATTGCCGTAGGACTGCGGCACGCGCCAGAGCGGCAGGATGTTGTAACTCAGGTGATTATGCAGCTCGATCAGGCCGGGATAGATGGTGCCGCCGGTCGCCACTGCAACGACGGCCTCGAAGCCGACCGGGGTCGGCTGCCCCTTGGGTACGACCGCGGCGATGCGATTGTCCTCTATGAAGATCGTCCCGCTCTTGATGACGTCGCCCTCAGTGGTCATAGTCACGATCCGCCCGCTCAGGGCCCATCGCTTCGGGTTGGCAGCCGGGCTCATGGGATCACTCCGTCGGGGATGGTGATCGTGATCGTGCGTCGCTTGGTGGTCGCGTCGGCGCCCTGGCGCACGGCCCATGGCGTGTCTCCGCGCATCCACGCCGGCAGTCCCGCCGGGAGATCCTTTGCGATGATGTCGAAGAGCTCGGTCGGTTTGAAGGCATCGCCATATGGCACAAGCGTCGTCGGCACGTCGGGATGCTGGATCTCAGGTGCGAGAGCCGCGAGCGCGGCGTTCCACTTCGTCAGCATGATCTTGGTGTTCGCGGCCCGCGTCGCGTTGTCATGGGCCGAGCTTTCCGGCCAGGTCGGGTGCGTGATGTGCTGATACGCGAGGGTCTTGTAGGCCGCGCCGTCGGGCGTCTTGAGCCAGGCCTTCCAGGCCTCGTCGGCGAGGCCGCCAAGCGAGACGACGGCCTCGATATTGCCCGGCGCGAGCACGGCCTTGAACCATTTGTTGCGATAGTCGACGATACCGGGCTCGTTCTTGTGCTTGTTGCCGCCGCTCTGCCCGTAGACGCTGTACAGGAAGGTGTTCACCATCACGTAGCTCTGCGTGATCCCGAGCTTCGCCAGGAAACCTTGCGTCCGGCGGCCCGCAGTGCCGACCAGAATTCTGCGCACGATCGTCTCGTGCTGAGCGGGATCCTGACCGACGACGAGCACACGCGCCGATCCGTCGAGCCGGCCGCGATGAAAGATCGGCCCCCATTCAATCCGGAAATCGTTGGGATCGTAGGCTTCAGCGCCCGGGTAGTCGGCGCACAGATCGCGAAATGGCTGCTGGTCGTATCCGCTGTCGAATTCCACGAGCATGGCAAATGCTCCGATGCGTCGCTGTCAGAATAGCTACGTCAAAAACCTAATCGCCATGGCACAATCTTGGCGGTGGTTTGTTCTCCCATTCAACCAGTATATGGGTCAGGAGAGCGGGGCCAAAGGTTCATGCGCGTCTCTCACGCCGGCCCGTGGCAGAGCGTCGCGGCAACGCGCCATGCAGAAACGCACCTGTACACGCTCGCGTGACCTCCATAACCTCCGCGGCGTAATTTTTTGGAGATGCGGCGTGGCGAAGAAGACGGCGACCAAGAAGAAAAGTGTTGCAAGGAAAGTAACGAAGACCTCGGTCAAGACGAGCACCGCCCGCAAGGGGGCCGTTGCAAAGGCGGCCAAGAAGACAGTCAAGAAGCCGGCACCGCGCAAGGCGGCCGCGGCACGCCGTCCGAAAGGTCCGGTCTGGCAATGGTCCGCGGTCGACACCGCGGCCGCGATCCGCAACGGCGCGATCTCCGCGGTCGAGACCGTCGAAGCACATCTCGAACGGATGCGCGCCGTCAATCCGCGGCTGAACGCGGTTGTCGTCGATCTCTCTGAAGAAGCGCTTGCCGCTGCGCATGCGGCCGACAAGCAGCGCGGCAGGGGCGGTGAGCTCGGCCTCCTGCACGGCGTGCCGATCACCATCAAGGAAAACGTCGATTACGAGGGCCGGCCCAATTTCAACGGCGTGCCCGCCAACAAGGATCTCGTCGCGCCGTCGGATTCGCCGGTCGTGCGTAACCTGAAGAAGGCCGGCGCGATCGTTCTCGGCCTCACCAACACGCCGGAATTTTCGTTCCGCGGCTTCACCGACAATCCGCTGCACGGGTTGACGCTGAACCCCTGGGACCCGAACATCACCTGCGGCGGTTCCTCGGGCGGCGCGGGCTCGGCGGTCGCCGCCGGCATCGGCACCATCGCCCATGGCAACGACATCGGCGGCTCGCTGCGGTGGCCGGCGCATTGCAACGGCGTTGCCACCATCAAGCCGACGCAGGGCCGCATCCCCGCCTTCAACGGAAGCGCCACGGCCGAGCGTCCGATGCTGGCGCATCTGATGTCGGCGCAGGGCCCGCTCGCCCGTCACGTCGGCGACGTCCGCCTCGCGCTCGATGTGATGAGCCAGCGCGATCCGCGCGATCCTTGGTGGGTGCCGGCGCCGCTGGCCGGGCCGAAGCCGAAGGGACCGATCAAGGTCGCACTGGCCAGGATTCCGGAGGACATGGACGTCGATCCGTCCGTCCGCGCGGCGCTGCGTCAGGCCGCCGATCACCTGGAGCGCTCCGGCTATCGCGTCAGCGAAGTCGATGTCCCCGACATCGACGGCGTCTGGCAGACCTGGTGCGACATCATCACCAACGAGACCGTGGTGATGCAGGAGGCCGGCATGCTGAAGGTGACGTCCGAGGACTTCCACAAGGCCTGGGGCGGCATGAAGACCAAGGCCAATGTGCTCGATCTCAAGGCCTGGATGCAGGCGACGGCCGCACGCAACGGCCATATCCGCGCCTGGCAATTGTTCTTCGAGGAATATCCTGTCGTGCTGGCGCCGACCACGGTGAAACCGACGCCGGGTCCGCGCGACGACACCGTCAGTGCCGATCGCGTGAAGGAAATCTTCTGGGGCGAGATCCGCTTCATCTCTGCCATCAACGTGCTGGGCCTGCCCGGCGCGGTGGTGCCGGTGTCCTTGCATGACGGCAAGCCGATCGGCGTGCAGCTGATCGCCGGCCGCTATCGCGAGGACCTCGCGCTCGATGCGGCGGCCGCGATCGAGAAGCGTGCCGGAGTGCTCGCTCACCGGCTCTGGGACACGATGGAGTAAGGTGAAAATGCCACCCTCTCCTACGACGAGGGGAGAGGGTGGCATAGGCGGCCTTCGGCCGCCGTCCTTGGAACGCCGATGCTTTGCATCGGCTATGGCGCAGCGGCGAGGCTAAGGCGTACGAATTCATTAATCCAATTCGATTCAAGTTTTAGCCAATTCACCAACAATCGTTAGGGTTACTTCCTCGATCTCTAGGCGAATTATTGTCCGCTTTACCACCCGCCTCTAACAGAGGAACGGCGGACAACGCACGTGCCTCATACAGGCCAATAAGTGCGGCCCGCTCCACGCGGAGGTGGCACGATGCGCAACGAGACGATCGCTATTCACGCCGGCTACGAGCCCGAAGCCACCACGCACGCGGTTGCGGTGCCGATCTACCAGACCGCGGCCTATGCCTTCGACAGCGCCGATCACGGCGCCGCGCTCTTCAATCTCGAGGCTGAGGGTTTTCGCTACAGCCGCATCGCCAATCCGACCAGCGCGGTGCTGGAGAAGCGTATCGCGCAGCTCGAAGGCGGCGTCGGCGCGCTCGCGGTTGCGACCGGCCAGGCTGCGCTGCATTTCGCCTTCGTCAACGTCGCCGATCACGGCGGCAACATCGTTTCCGTGCCGCAGCTCTACGGCACCACGCACACGCTGCTCTCGCACATCCTGCCGCGGCAGGGCATCACCGGCCGTTTCGCCGAGAGCGACAAGCCGGATGCGATCGCAAAACTGATCGACGAGAACACACGCGCCGTGTTCGCCGAGACCATCGGCAATCCCGCCGGCAATGTCTGCGACATCGAGGCTCTCGCCAAGATCGCGCATGCGCACGGCGTGCCGCTGATCGTGGACAACACGGTTGCGACCCCGATCCTGCTCAAGCCGTTCGACTACGGCGCCGACATCGCCGTGCATTCGCTGACCAAGTTTCTGGGCGGCCACGGCACCACGCTCGGTGGTGCGATCGTCGATTCCGGAAATTTCCCCTGGGCGAAGCACGCCGACCGCTTTCCCGGCTACAACAAGCCGGACGCCTCCTATCACGGCCTTGTCTATGCCGAGCGCTTCGGCAAGACCGCCTATATCGAGCGCGCGCGGAGTATCTATCAGCGCACCATGGGCTCGGTGCTGTCGCCGTTCAACGCCTTCCTGCTGCTCCAGGGCATCGAGACCGTCGCGCTGCGTATGGAGCGCCATGTCGAGAACGCCCGCAAGGTCGCCGAATTCCTGCGCAAGGATTCGCGCGTTGCCTGGGTCAACTACACCGGCTTTCCGGACAGCCCCTATTACCCGCTCGTTCAGAAATACCTCGACGGTAATGCCTCCTCGCTGTTCACCTTCGGCATCAAGGGCGGCATGGAGTCCGGCAAGACCTTCTACGATGCACTGAAGCTGATCACACGCCTGGTCAATATCGGCGATGCCAAGTCGCTGGCGTGCCATCCGGCCTCGACCACGCATCGGCAGATGTCGGCGGAGCAGCAGCGCGTCGCCGGCGTGCTGCCGGAGACGATCCGCCTGTCAATTGGCATCGAGCATTCCGCAGATATCATCGAGGACATCGGCCAGGCGCTAGAGAAGGCCTGCCCGTCGGCACGCCTCCAGGCCGCGGAGTAGGCGACCGCGCCGATGACGATCTTGATCGACAGGGATCAAGGTATATCGAGCCCGGCGCTGGTGCCGGCCGAGGGCGATCTCGCGCGCGACCACGGTCTCGCCGATCTCACGATCGGTCTGATCAACAACATGCCGGATCCGGCGCTGAAGGCGACCGAGCGGCAGTTCATGCGGCTGCTCCAGGCGGCTGCAGGTCCGCGCCGCATCCGTTTCCATTGTTTCTCGCTGCCCTCGGTGAAGCGGTCGCCCGAGGCGAAGTGGCATGTCGAAAGCGAATATTCGGAGCTCAGCGAGCTCAGGCACCACAAGTTCGACGGGTTGATCGTGACCGGCGCCGAGCCGGTCGCGCCCGAGCTCGACCAGGAGCCGTATTGGCGCGACCTCACCGACCTGATCGACTGGGCCAAGGTCAACACGCGCTCGACGATCTGGTCGTGCCTCGCCGCGCATGCGGCGGTGCTGCATCTCGACCGCATCGCGCGGCGGCGGCTCCCGGCTAAATGTCACGGCATTTTCGACTGCGAAGCTGCGACGAACGATCCGCTGACGCGCGCTGCGCCTGCGCCCCTCAAGGTCTCGCATTCCCGCCTGAACGAGATCGCCGAGAGCGACCTCACGCAGGCCGGCTACCAGGTGCTGACCCGTTCGGCAAAGGCCGGCGTCGATATCTTCGTCAGGCAATATGCCAGCCGCTTCGTCTTCTTCCAGGGCCACCCGGAATACGATGCGCTGTCGCTTCAGCGCGAATATCTGCGCGATATCGGCCGCTATCTCGCGCGCGAGCGCGAGGCTTATCCGCACCTGCCCGTGAGCTATTTTGACGCAGCGACCGAAGAGAAGCTCGCCCGCTTCGAGAAGAAGGCGACCCAACAGCGCCACCCCGCGCTCACCAACGAACTGCCTGCGCTGAATCTGCGCGCCGATATCGCCGCCGGCAGCGCCGCGGCGGCGCTTTTCCGCAACTGGCTGCAATGTCTCGGTGCGGAAGCCGATATTTCGGTCCTGGCACGCTAGACGAAGGGCGTTGGTTCCGCGTTAGGATTACCCGGGCGTTAGGCTTGCCTCTACCAGCGCACGAATGTTTCAGTAGAGAAATAGGGAATCGCAGGAAACGCAGTCGGTGTGGTCGGCACTCCAGGGACGCGTGAGCAATCGGCTGGCCCGGCATTTCCGTGCCGCGCCGCACCGGCTGCCTGCGCATGCGCCGATGGTGAGCTTCACGTTTGACGACGCGCCCGATAGCGCCGCAGGCGAGGGCGCCGCGCTTCTGGAGACGCATGGCGGCCGCGGCACCTATTACCTCGCCGGCAGCCTGATCGATCGTCCGTCGGATCACTGGCACGGCCTGTCGAACGACGCGATCGTGCGGCTTCACCGGGCCGGTCACGAGATTGCTTGCCATACCTTTTCGCACCAGAGCTCGGCCGATCTCGACGAGGCCGCCATGGCGCGCGAGATCGAGCGTAACCGCAGCCATTTCCACACCATCGATTCCTCGATCGTGCTGGAGAACTTCGCCTACCCCTATGGAATCGCCTCTGTCTGGCGCAAGCCGCAGCTTGCAAAGGCCTTTCGCTCGGCGCGCGGCATCCTTCCCGGCGTCAATCGCGACGTCATCGACCTCCAGTTCCTGCGCGCCTCGCCTCTGGTCGATCGCGAGATCGATATTGCTGGCGTCGATCGCTATTTCGACGAGGCGGTGGCGAGCGGCGGATGGCTGATCTTCTACGGCCACGACGTCGCCGACGCGCCAAGCCCCTACGGCTGCACGCCGCACCTGATGCGCCATGCGCTGGAGGCGGCCGGGAAGCGCGACATGCCGATCGTGACGGTGGCGGAAGCGCTGCGACGAATCGGGGCGTAGCTTCTTCTTCCTTCTCCCCTTGCGGGAGAAGGTGGCATAGGCGGCCTTCGGCCGCCGTTCCTAGGAACGCCGAAGCAAAGCTTCGGCTATGGCGCCGGATGAGGGGTATGTCTCCACAGAGCAAGCTTTACCGAATCCGTGGATAGATACCCCTCACCCGTCTCGCGCTACGCGGCGATCCACCCTCTCCCGCAAGGGGAGAGGGGAAGAGTCCTGCCTGCCATCCAAACAGTCTTGCCATGCCCGCGCGGTCATGCGACTGGCCTTGTGACGAATCCTACGGCCTTGTACCGACACACCCATGTCCGCACCTTCCACCGCCCCGCTGCCTGCGCCGGCCAACGGCCGCGACGCGCTGTCGGTGCTGCATTCGGTGTTCGGCTTGCCGGGGTTCCGCGGCGCGCAAGGCGAGATCATCCGGCACGTCACGGATGGCGGCAATTGCCTGGTATTGATGCCGACCGGCGGCGGCAAGTCGCTGTGCTATCAATTGCCGTCACTGCTGCGCGAAGGCTGCGGTATCGTGGTGTCGCCGCTGATCGCGCTGATGCGCGACCAGGTCGCCGGCCTGCTCGAGGCCGGGGTCAATGCCGCCGCGCTGAACTCGTCGCTGACGCTGCAGGAAGCTTCCGACATCGAGCGCCGCCTGATCGCGGGCGATCTCGACCTGCTCTATGTCGCGCCGGAACGCCTGGTGACGCCGCGCTGCCTGTCGCTGCTGGCGCAGGCGAAGGTCGCGCTGTTCGCGATCGACGAGGCGCATTGCGTCTCGCAATGGGGCCATGACTTCCGCCCCGAATATGTCGGCCTCTCCATCATCGCCGAACGCTTTCCGAACGTTCCGCGCATCGCGCTGACCGCGACCGCCGACGAGCTGACGCGCAAGGAGATCGTCGAGCGCCTTCGGCTCGCCGACAGCCCGCAATTCGTCTCCAGCTTCGATCGCCCGAATATCCGCTACGAGATCGTCGACAAGCGCAACGCAGTGTCGCAGCTGAAAGAATTCATCCGGGAGCGGCATGCGGGCGACGCCGGCGTGGTCTATTGCCTGTCGCGCAATCGCGTCGAGGAGGTTGCCGCCGCGCTCGACGACGCCGGCATTGCGGCGCTGCCCTATCACGCCGGGCTCGACAGCAGCATACGCTCGCGCAACCAGGACCGGTTCCTCAACGAGGACGGCATCGTCATCGTCGCGACCATCGCCTTCGGCATGGGCATCGACAAGCCCGACGTCCGCTTCGTCGCCCATCTCGATCTGCCCAAGAGCATCGAGGCCTATTATCAGGAGACGGGGCGCGCCGGTCGCGACGGCAAGCCGTCGGCGGCCTGGATGGCCTATGGTCTCTCCGACATCGTGCAGCAGCGCCGCATGATCGACGAGTCCAGCGGTTCTGACGATTTCAAGCGGGTGTCGATCGGCAAGCTCGACGCACTGGTCGGCCTCGCCGAGACCGCGCAGTGCCGGCGCAAGCGGCTGCTCGCCTATTTCGGCGAGGCCGAGACGGCGAACAATTGCGGCAATTGCGACAACTGCCTGACGCCGCCCAAGATGCGCGACGGCAAGGTGCTGGCGCAGAAGCTGTTGTCCTGCGCCTATCGCACCGGGCAGCGTTTCGGTGCGATGCAGCTGATCGACGTCCTGATTGGCCGCCTCACCGAAAAGGTGACGCAGTTCGGACACGACAAATTGTCCGTGTTCGGCATTGGGCGCGAGCTGAACGAGAAGCAGTGGCGGACCGTGCTGCGGCAGCTGGTGGCGATGGGGCATTTGTACAGCGACAGCGAGGCGTTCGGCGCGCTGAAACTGACGGAGAGCGCGCGCGGTGTGCTACGCGGCGAGACCGAGGTCTGGCTGCGCGAGGAAGCACCGGGCACGCGTGTTCGCGCGAGCCGGACAAAATCGCGCCGTGGTGACCTCGCGCCTGCGGCCAACGCGCCGCAGGGCGATGTCGATCCCGAATTGCGGGCGCGGCTGAGGTCCTGGCGTTCGGACATCGCGCGCGAACGGGGCGTGCCGGCCTATGTCGTGCTGCACGATGCGACCATCGACGGCATCGTCCGGGCGTGGCCGACGACGCTGGACGAGCTCCGCAACGTGCCCGGCATCGGCGACAAGAAGCTCGAGCATTACGGCGACGAGCTGCTCCAGATCGTCAAGACGCGGTAGGGCATCCTGACCCGTAGCCCGGATGGAGCGAAGCGCAATCCGGGGAAGTCTTTCCGTATTGTACAAGTCCCGGATTACGCTTCGCTCCATCCGGGCTACAGACCTCAGCCGTTCCGGAACGCGTACCCATACCCGTTGAGCGCCGGCGCGCCGCCGAGATGGGCGTAGAGAATCTTTGCGCCCTTCTCGAAATGGCCCTTTTGGGTCAGGTCGATGAGGCCTTGCATCGATTTGCCCTCATAGACGGGGTCGGTGATCATCGCCTCTAACCGTGCGGTGAGGCGGATCGCTTCCTTGGTCTCTTCCGACGGCACGCCATAGGCGGGATAGGCGTATTCCTCGATCAGCACGACGTCGTCTTCGACGATATCCTTGCCGAGCTCGACGAGCTTGGCGGTGTTCTGCGCGATCGAGAGCACCTGCGCTTTCGTTTGCGCCGGCGTGAACGAGGCGTCGATGCCGATCACCTTCCGCGCGCGGCCGTCGGCGGCGAAGCCGACCAGCATGCCGGCATGGGTCGAGCCGGTGACGGTGCAGACCACGATGTAGTCGAACTTGAAGCCGAGCTCGGCTTCCTGCTTGCGCACTTCCTCGGCGAAGCCGACATAGCCGAGGCCGCCGAATTTGTGCACGGAGGCACCGGCGGGAATCGCGTAGGGCTTGCCGCCCGCCGCCTTCACCTCCTCGATCGCCTGCTCCCAGCTCTTGCGGATGCCGATGTCGAAGCCGTCATCCACCAGGCGCACGTCGGCGCCCATGATGCGCGACAGCATGATGTTGCCGACGCGGTCATAGACGGCGTCCTCGTGCGGGACCCAGGCTTCCTGCACCAGGCGGCACTTCATGCCGATCTTGGCGGCGACCGCCGCGATCATGCGGGTGTGGTTGGACTGCACGCCACCGATCGAGACCAGCGTGTCCGCGTTCGAGGCGATCGCGTCCGGGATGATATATTCGAGCTTGCGCAGCTTGTTGCCGCCATAGGCGAGGCCGGAATTGCAGTCCTCGCGCTTGGCATAGATCTCGACATTGCCGCCGAGATGCTTTGACAGCCGTTCCAGCTTCTCGATGGGCGTCGGGCCGAAGGTCAGCGGATAGCGCGCGAATTTGTCCAGCATCATTGGGTCATCCCGATTGGCGTTGAATTGGCTCTAGCGCCTAGCACTGCCGTGGACAAATGTGCTTTCAAATATTGCGCAACAACTTCCACAAAGCTTGCGCTCTGGCGTCGAATAGATCTACTTTCTTCCGAATTGAAGCCAAAGATCGAAAGCTTCTTCCATGGCTGCCCGACTCGATCGCACCGACCTTAAAATGTTGAGATTGCTGCAAAATAACGGCCGGCTGAGCAACGCCGAGCTGGCCGAAACCGTCGCCATCAGCCCCGCCACCTGCCATCGCCGCACCCAGCGCCTGTTCGAGGACGGCTTCATCGCCGCGGTCCGCGCCATGGTTGCGCCGAAGAAGGTGGCGAAGGGCACGCTGGTGATGGTCGGCGTCGTGCTCGACCGCTCGACCCCGGAGAGTTTTGCCACCTTCGAGCAAGCGATCACCCGGCTGAAATGCGTGCTCGACTGCCACCTCGTCGCCGGCGACTTCGACTATTTCCTCAAGATCCGCGTCGGCGACATGGAGGATTTCAACCGCATCCACGGCGAACAGCTGATCGCGCTGCCCGGCGTGCGCCAGACCCGGACCTTCTTCGTGATGAAGGAGGTCGTCGACAACGCGCCGCTGGAGTTTTGAGCCATAGCGTTTTCCAGCGAAGTGGAAACCGGTTCGCGTCATAAAACGCGTCAAAACAAAATCCAGTGCACTTGATGCGCGATCCGCATCATGGGAGATTCGTTCGATGCAGACATTCTCCTTCCGCCACCTCAATCCGGCCGGGCCGGCCTATCGGCGCGGTTGGGTGGACGAGGCCGTCGCCGCGATCGAGGCCGACCAGTGCCGCACGGCCGACACGCATCTGATCCGGCTGATCGTGCCGGCGCTATCAGGCATCGACATCTATCTGAAGGATGAGTCCACGCATCCGACCGGCAGCCTGAAGCACCGCCTTGCGCGCTCGCTGTTCCTCTACGCGCTCTGCAACGGGCACATCCGCGAAGGCACGCCTGTGGTCGAGGCCTCGTCGGGATCGACGGCGGTGTCGGAAGCCTATTTCGCGCAGATGATCGGCGTGCCCTTCTACGCCGTGATGCCGCGCACGACCTCGGCGGAGAAGATCGCCGCGATCGAGCATTATGGCGGCAACTGCCATCTGATCGACGACGGCCGCGCGCTCTACGCGGAAGCCGCCGCGCTCGCTACCCGGCTGAACGGCCACTACATGGACCAGTTCACCTTTGCCGAGCGCGCCACCGATTGGCGCGGCAACAACAACATCGCCGAATCGATCTTCACGCAATTGCAGGGCGAGCCGCGTCCGATTCCCGACTGGATCGTCATGGGTGCCGGCACCGGCGGCACCTCGGCCACCATCGGACGGTACTTGCGTTATCGCCAGTATCCGACACGGCTGTGCGTCGCCGACGTGGAGCATTCCGCCTTCTTCGATTGCTTCCGCACGCAGGACCGCTCTCACGTTTGCGAACGCCCATCGCTGATCGAGGGCGTCGGCCGGCCGCGCTGCGAACCCTCCTTCGTCCCCGGCGTGGTCGACCGCATGATGAAGATCCCAGATGCGGCAACGATCGCGGCGATGAACGTGCTGTCGCGCCGGCTGCGCCGCGCGGTCGGCGGCTCCACCGGCACTAACTTCCTGGCACTGTGCCGCCTCGCCTCGGAGATGCGACAGGCGAACGTATCAGGGTCGCTGGTGACGCTGATCTGCGATTCCGGCGAGCGCTACCGGCAGACCTATTACGAGCCCGAATGGCTGAAGGGGCGCGGCCTCGATCCTGGGCCGTTCGAGGCGGCCCTGTCGTCGTTCCTCACGACGGGTGAGCCACTGACGCTCGATGTCGACGACGTCGCAAATCCGCAGATCGTACCAAGCCCCGAGGCATCCTAGCCGACGTTTTCCTGCCACTTCCAAAATGGCACGATCGTCACGGCAACTTCACTTGCCTTGCACGCACACGCGGGTGAGCTTCGCCTCTTCTCAACGAGGAGATCATGCCGTGCGCCTTCCCATTCTCGATCCGAAAGATCTGACCGACGAACAGAAGCCGCTCTATGACGACATGCGAGCCGGCATCAAGGACCACTTCAAGGGCTTCGTGAACATGCGCGACGACGGCGCGCTGCTGGGGCCGTGGAATCCCTGGATCCGCGAGCCGCGCTTCGGCAAGCCGGTGTGGGAGCTGGTCAAGGCAATCGCGTCGAACCCGCTGCTGCCGGCGCCGGTGCGCGAGGTCGCGATCCTCGTCACCGGCTCGCATTTCCGCTCCGGCTACGAGCTCTATGCTCATGTGCTCGTTGCCGAGCAGCGCGGCCTCTCCGACGAGAAGCTCGCGACCATCGTCGCGGGCCAGCGGCCGGTCGATCTCACCAAGCAGGAGGCCGTCGCCTACGACGTTGCGTCCGCGTTGGTCAGCGGCGGCGTGCTGCCGGAATTGACCTGGCGCGCCGCGGTGAAGGAGTTCGGCGAGCACGGCGCGGCCGAGCTGTCCTATCTCGTCGGCGTCTACTGCATGGTCTCGGTCACGCTCAACACGTTTGACGTGCCGGTGCCGGAGTAGACGCTGCTTCGACGATCACTCCGCCGCCTTGCTTACAGGCGGCGGGGGCGCCCAGGCGATGCAGCGATTGCGGCCTTCGGCCTTGGCCTGGTAGAGCGCATGATCGGCCGCGCCCATCGGCGCGTCGATGCCGGAAATGCTGACGGTGGCTGCCGCCATGCCGATGCTCATGGTGAGGCCGAACTGAACCTTGTCGGCAAAGACCTGCGCGCTCGTCACGCGCTTGCGGACGCCGCCGGCAAACCGCTCGGCAGCGTCGTGCCTCTGCGTACCGCCAGCGCTTCGAATGCGGCCGACAATGATGTGTTGCCGAAGCCGAGCCCGAGCGTGACGGCGGGGATGGTCGCATAGATCGTGCGAAGATCGAGGTAGATGTTGGGGACATCGGGCTTTGCCGGCGCGTCGTCCTCATCGTCGGCAGCGAAGGCAGTGCCTGCCGAGATCGTCAGACAAAGCAGTCCCATCGCGACAGCGCGCGAAGCCTGGCGATGCGATGGGTTGTGATGGGACACGTGACAATCCGACGCGTGGCGATTTGATGACGGAACCGTTGTTGGATGGAACGTGATCGCTCGGGTGGTCAAGCGGTATCCGTAAGCGATGGACGGCACGGATGTGCGCGGCTACCCTGCCGTGATCGCACTGACACACGCGCCGGCCGGAGTGCGGGCCGGACATTGGAAGGACACAGCCATGAACACGTCACGCCGCATCCTGCTCACTGGTCTGGCGGGCCTCGCTGTCGCTCCGACCGCGGTGGCGGCTAGCGTACCGTCGGCCGAGCCTGGTGACGTGACGGTCGCTGAAGAGCGATTCGCGCGCACGATTGCCGCCGCCCATGCCCCTGACGTCACCTGCGCACGGCAGGCCGAACGCTATGCGGATGCGCATTGGCTGGAATATGTCGTGGCGGCGCGGGCCGTGCTCGGCGCGCGCGCGTGATGCTTTCTTCCCTTCTCCCCCAGTGGGAGAAGGTGGCGCGAAGCGCCGCTACGCGGCGATCCACCCTCTCCCACAGGGGGAGAGGGTAAGAAAGCGCCTCATTTCTCCACCGCCCGCCGAACCTGTTCGCCGATCTGCGACAGCACGAGCTGCGCCTGCGGCAGGATCGCGCCCATGGCATGGAAATTGTGGACCATGCCGTCATGGCAGACGTGCTCGACCGCGACGCCCGCGGCGAGCAGCTTGCGCGCATAGGCATTGCCCTCGTCGCGCATCGGATCGAATTCGGCGGTGTGGATGATCGCGGTCGGCAGGCCTGCAAGCCGCGTCGCGCGCAAGGGCGAGATGCGGGGATCGGCGGTGTCGATGCCATCAGGCAGATAATCGGCGAGATCGGCTTCGATGGTGGCGCGATCGATCAGATGGCCTTCGGCGAATGCCTCGCGCGAAGGCGAGGTCTCCTCGAAATCCAGCACCGGGCAGATCAGGCATTGCGCGACGATCGAGAGGCCGGCGGTCTGCATCGCTTCCTGGCACACGATCGCAGCGAGCGTGGCGCCGGCGGAATCGCCGCCGACCACCAGCCGTTCGGCGTCGATGCCCAGCGACGAAGCTTGCCGCGCGACCCACTCCGTGGCCGCGATCGCATCAATGACGGCAGCAGGAAATTTGTGCTCAGGCGCGAGCCGGTAATCGACCGAGACGAGGCGACAGCCGGTTACATGCGCCAGCGCCGCCGCGATGCGGTCATGGGTCGCAATGCTGCCGGCCACGAGCCCGCCGCCATGAAAGAACACAAAGCCCGGCGCGTGGTCGCCGGCTGATGCGGGCGAATAAAGGCGATAGGGCAGCTCTCCGCCGGGACCCGGAAACGTGCCGTCGGCGGTGGTCACATCCGGCGCATCAGTGCGTGCAAACTGCATCAGCTTGGCCAGCGACTGCCGCCGTGCCTCGACGCTCGGCCGGCTCCGCCCCTGCGGGGCGGCCGCAGCCATCATGGTCAACAAACGCCTTGCAAGCGGATCGAGCGGCATGGATCCTTCTCCCCTCGTCGGAGAGGGTAACGCACCATATCCCAGCAGGGAATCATTTAGACATTGGGACAATAGTGCCCGGATATTTCCAAGGGAGGCCGGTCATGGCCGAGATCAAGAAACCGATCGAATATTCGTCGAGCTGGACCTTCTTCGAGGGCAAATGGCACGACGGCAACGTGCCGATCATGGGCCCGCGCACGCATGCCGCCTGGCTCGGCTCGGTCGTGTTCGACGGCGCGCGCGCGTTCGAGGGCGTCGCGCCCGACCTCGACCGTCACGTCGCCCGCGCCAACCAATCCGCGATCAATTTTGGCCTGAAGCCGGTGGTCGACACCGGCACCTGGCTTTCGCTCGCACACGAAGGCATCGCGCGCTTCGCCGCGAATGCCGAGCTGTACGTCCGCCCGATGTACTGGGCGCAGAACGGTTCGGGCGGCGGCGTGCTGTTCGACCCCGAGACGACCAATTGGTGCCTGTGCATCTACGAGGCGCCGATGCCGAAACCCGTCGGCAACGCCATCACGCTGTCGCCGTTCCGCAGGCCCACGGCCGAATGTGCGCCGGTCGAGGCCAAGGCCGCCTGTCTCTATCCGAACAATTCGCGCGCGCTCGCGGAAGCCGCCGGGCGCGGCTTCCAGAACGCGCTGATGCTCGACATGCTCGGCAATGTCGCGGAGTTCGGCAATTCCAACGTGTTCATGGCCAAGGACGGCGTGGTCTACACGCCGGTCCCGAACGGCACGTTCCTGAACGGCATCACGCGCCAGCGCGTCATCAGCCTGCTGCGCGGCGACGGCGTTACCGTGGTCGAGAAGACGCTGAGCTATGCCGACTTCCTCGCTGCCGACGAAATTTTCTCGACCGGCAATTTCGCCAAGGTCGCCCCCGTCATCCGCATCGACGATCGCGAACTGAAGCCGGGCCCGCTCTACACCAAAGCGCGCAAGCTCTATTGGGACTTTGCGCATGCGGTGAAGCTGGCGGCTTGATCCGCGCTTTTCGGCGTCCTAGCCACGTCGCTTAAACCGGCTGAACTGAAACGCCTGGGTCGACTTCCACGGCGTGTGATGCGTCTCGCTCCGCGTCTCGATCAGCTCGAACTCCGGCCCAAGCTCCGCAGCAAGACTCGCGCTGTCGTGCCGCTGCACCGGCAGGCCGCTGCATTTCTCCGGGCCATCAAGCGCAAATGTCGCGATGATGACGTGGCCGCCGGGCGCAATCGCCGACCGCAGGCGCTCGACGTAAGCGGCCCTGTCGCGCGGATCGGTCAGGAAGTGAAATGCCGCGCGATCGTGCCAGACGTCGTAGCTGTGCCCCGGCCGCCATGTCGTGGCGTCGGCAACGATCCAGTCGACTGCTGAAGCGGCGCGGCCGATTCGTCTCTTCGCCGCTTCAAGCGCGTTGGCGGAGAGATCCAGCACGGCGAGGTCGCGGTATCCGTCCTGCAGGAGAGCGTCCACCAGCCGCGAAGCACCGCCGCCGATGTCGATGATGGCGGCGCCATGGTCAGGACAGGCCGAGCGGATCATCTCGAGCGAGATCGCCGGGCTGTCCTGAAACCAGCTTACCTCGGCCTCGCCCTTGGTGGCGTAGACGTTGTCCCAGTGGGTGCTGCGGTCGGACATGGCGGCTCCGGCCTGGCCGGGACGACAGCGCGCAAGTCGCGCCGTTACGAACCGGCGGCCCGCGCGCCCGCCGCAGGTGGACGCGCCGGCGCGAACGAAATCCCTACTCGTCCTTCTTCGACATCCGCTCGAGGCGTTCCTGCATGTCCTTCATCTGCTGACGCAGGTCGTCGATGTTGCTGGTGTCCGTCGGCGCCGCAGCGCTTGCGTCGGCCTCCGGTTCGGGGCTGGTCGCCGGACGGCCCGCGTTGGGGGCAAACGGCTTGAACATCGAGAAGGTCTGCTGGAACAGCTCCATGTTGCGGCGGACCTGTTCTTCCAACGGAGCAAAAGGAGTGCCGGAGAGCGAGTTGGCGATCTGCTTGCGGAACTTCTCCTGCTCCTGGGTCAGCGTCGCGATCGACTGCTCCAGATATTTCGGCACCACCATCTGCATGCTGTCGCCGTAGAAGCGGATGAGCTGGCGCAGGAAGGTGGTCGGCAGCAGGTTCTGGCCGGCCTTGTTCTCCTGCTCGAAGATGATCTGGGCGAGCACGGAGCGGGTGATGTCGTCGCCGGTCTTGGCGTCGTAGACCAGGAAATCCTCTCCGTCCTTGACCATGGCGGCGAGGTCTTCGAGCGTCACGTAGGTGCTCGTTCCGGTGTTATAGAGCCGGCGGTTCGCGTATTTCTTGATGGTGGTGGGTTGGTCTGATTTCGCCATGGGCTCTCACTTGCAAGCGCGGAGAACGGGAACCCGGCGGATAATGCCGCAGGGCGGGAAGAGTACGCAACGCAACAAAATAAGCATTTTCAAAGGGGTCACGCTACCGTTTTGTGCGCCACGGTTAATCGGGCAGCAAAAACGTGCTTGCGAAAGCGCCAAGAACGCTATTTTGAATGCGTTGCGGCATGAATTCGGTCGCCGGCCGATTGACATGCCTCAACGACGTTAACAGGATGCCATTCGAGACTGGCGAGCCGTTTCCCCAGCCCCGCCTGCCCCCTTTCAACACCAGGAGATGCCCATGTCAGACGATGTCGTCATCGTCAGCGCCGCCCGCACCCCGGTCGGAAGCTTCAACGGAGCGTTCGCGACCCTTCCCGCCCATGACCTCGGCGCCATCGCCATCAAGGCCGCGCTGGAGCGTGGTGGCATCGAGCCCGGCCGGGTCTCCGAAGTCATCATGGGGCAGATCCTGACCGCGGCTCAGGGCCAGAACCCGGCCCGCCAGGCCTCGATTGCCGCCGGCATTCCGGTGGAGAGCCCGGCCTGGGGCGTCAACCAGCTTTGCGGCTCGGGCCTGCGCACCGTCGCGCTCGGCTACCAGGCGCTGCTCAACGGCGATTCCGAGATCGTGGTCGCCGGCGGCCAGGAATCCATGAGCATGGCTCCGCACGCCCAGTATCTGCGCGGCGGCGTCAAGATGGGCCCGGTCGAGTTCGTCGACACCATGATCAAGGACGGCCTGTGGGATGCCTTCAACGGCTATCACATGGGGAATACGGCCGAGAACGTCGCGCGCCAGTGGCAGATTACCCGCGCCCAGCAGGACGAGTTCGCGGTCCACTCGCAGCAGAAGGCCGAGGCGGCGCAGAAGGCCGGCAAGTTCAACGACGAGATCGTTCCCGTCACCATCAAGACCCGCAAGGGCGACATCGTCGTCAGCGCCGACGAATATCCGCGTCATGGCGCAACGCTCGACGGGATGGCGAAGCTCAAGCCCGCCTTCGAGAAGGAAGGCACGGTCACCGCGGGTTCGGCCTCCGGCATCAACGACGGCGCCGCTGCCGTTGTGCTGATGACGGCGAAGCAGGCCGCCAAGGAAGGCAAGAAGCCGATCGCGCGCATCGTGTCCTGGGCGCAGGCCGGCGTCGATCCGAAGATCATGGGCTCGGGCCCGATCCCGGCCTCGCGCGCCGCGCTGAAGAAGGCCGGCTGGAGCGTCGGCGATCTCGACCTGATCGAGGCCAACGAGGCCTTCGCGGCGCAGGCCTGCGCCGTCAACAAGGATCTCGGCTGGGACACCTCGAAGGTCAACGTCAACGGCGGTGCGATCGCGATCGGCCATCCGGTCGGCGCTTCCGGCGCACGCGTGCTGGTGACGCTGCTGCACGAGATGCAGAAGCGCGATTCGAAGAAGGGCCTCGCCACGCTGTGCATCGGCGGCGGCATGGGTATCGCGATGTGCCTGGCGCGCGACTGAAGCTGACATCTAACTTACGTGTCACTTGCGCGTGCGCTGCACACATAGATGAGTGCATCGCACGCGACTAAAAAGGCGGCGGTTGCAAATCAAATATTCTTCGCAACAGCGCCAGCCTCGACTAAATACAAACGCCCGGCTCGACGCCGGGCGTTTTGTTCTTGATGTCCGTCAAACCAACCGCATAATCCGCATCTAAAACGATCACTCAGAAACGTCCGCAGAGTCCAAGGGAAGGAATACGATATGGCACGTGTTGCACTGGTGACGGGTGGTACGCGGGGCATCGGAGCTGCGATCAGCAAGGCGCTGAAAGCGGCCGGCTACAAGGTCGCGGCGAGCTATGCCGGCAATGATGCGGCGGCGGAGAAGTTCAAGGCCGAGACCGGCATCGCCGTCTACAAATGGGACGTCAGCAATTTCGATGCCTGCGCCGAAGGCGTGAAGAAGGTCGAGGCCGAGCTCGGCCCCGTCGACGTGCTCGTCAACAACGCCGGCATCACCCGGGACACCGCCTTCCACAAGATGACGCTCGAGCAGTGGAACGCCGTGATCAACACCAATCTTGGGTCGCTGTTCAACATGACGCGCCAGGTCATCGAGGGCATGCGCGCGCGCAAGTTCGGCCGCGTCATCTCGATCTCGTCGATCAACGGCCAGAAGGGGCAATTCGGCCAGGTCAACTATTCCGCAGCAAAGGCCGGCGACATCGGCTTCACCAAGGCGCTCGCGATCGAGAACGCCAAGGGCGGCATTACCGTCAACGCGATCGCACCGGGCTACATCAACACCGAGATGGTGCAGGCGGTGCCGAAGGACGTGCTGGAAAAGAACGTGATCCCGCAGATCCCGGTCAATCGTCTCGGCGAACCCGAGGAGATCGCGCGCGCCGTGGTGTTCCTCGCCGCCGACGAGGCCGGCTTCATCACCGGCTCGACGCTGACCATCAATGGCGGCCAGTATCACGCCTGATAGGGCGTCAAGCCTGTAGATTCAGGCGCGACAAGGCGATAGTGAAGACGAAATGCCCGGCCTCGTGCCGGGCATCATCGTCCTCAGGGCCTTTCGATTGATGACCCCGCGCACAGCCACACTGATCGGATTGACCGCGATCCTGATGTGGTCGCTGCTTTCCGTGATGACGGTGGCGACCGGAAAGATTCCGGCGTTCCAGCTCGCCGCCATGACGTTCGCGATCGGCGGTCTCGTCGGCCTCCTCACCTGGGTCGGCCGCGGCGATGCAGCGAGGAGCTTGCGTCAGCCGCTGGTCGTATGGGTCGTCGGCGTCGGTGGCCTGTTCGGCTATCACGCACTGTATTTCCTGGCGCTGCGCTTTGCGCCGCCGGCCGAAGCCGGTCTCTTGAATTACATGTGGCCGCTCCTGATCGTGCTGTTCTCGTCGTTCCTGCCGGGCGAGCGGCTTGCCGTGCATCACATTATTGGTGCCGTGCTCGGCCTCGTCGGCACCGTGTTGCTGTTCGCCGGGAGCACCTCCGGCTTCGCGCCGGGCCAGCTGCCGGGATTGATCGCGGCGTTCATCGCGGCGTTCGTCTGGGCGACCTATTCGGTGCTGTCGCGGCGATTGAAGGCGGTGCCGACCGATGCGGTCGCGGGCTTCTGCCTTGCCACCGCCGCGCTTGCCGCGCTGATGCATGGTCTGCTTGAAACCACGGTGTGGCCGGAGACGACGCTGCAATGGCTCTCCGTGGCCGCGCTCGGCATCGGCCCCGTCGGCGCCGCGTTCTACGCCTGGGACATCGGCATGAAGCGCGGCGACATCCGCGTGCTCGGCGCCGCATCCTATGCGACGCCGCTGCTCTCGACCGGATTCCTCATCGCCGCCGGTTTTGCAAAAGCCAGCGCCAACATCGCCATCGCCGCGATCCTGATCGCCGGCGGCGGCCTGATCGCGGCGAAGGATATGGTGCTGCGGAAGCGGTGACCGTCGTTCTCGGGTTCGCCGCCATGCGGCGCCCCGGAATGACAGTGCGCCTTACGGCTCCCAGCCCTTCGGCGCGAGCTCGAATTTCGCGAACTCGAATGCGGGCGCCACGGTGCAGCCGACCAGCGTCCACTCTCCGATGCTCTCCGCCATCTGCCAGGCATTCGCCGGCACGATTCCCTGCGGCCGTTCGCCGCTCACAAGGTCCGCGCCGAGCCGCACCTCGTGTTGCGAGCAGCCTTCATGCGCGATGCGCAGCGTCAGCGGGCTGCCGGCGTAGTAGTGCCAGATCTCCACGGCGTCGATGCGATGCCAATGCGAACGTTCGCCGCGCGCGAGCAGGAAATAAATGAGGGTCGAGCGCGACCGGCCGTTGGTATCAGTGGTCTGGTCGCGAAACGTCTCGCGGTAGTGGCCGCCTTCGGGATGCGGGCGGAGTTCGAGGCGTGCGATGATCTCGGCTGCGGTCGGCATCGATCCCCGTCAGGATTTGCTCTTCAGGACTTGTTCTTGCGCTCGCGCAGTTCACCGAACACCGCGGCGGCGTCCGCGCCCTTCATGTGTAGCCTGGTTGCGACCGACGGTTCATCAGCACGCAGGAACACGTTTGCTCGCTTCTCGTCACCAAGCAGTGATGGAATGGTTGGCCTATTCTCGGCCCGCAGCTTCGCCACTTCCGCCGCGCGTGCCTGGAGCGCCACATTGTCGGGGTCGATGGTGAGCGCGAACTTGACGTTGGACGCGGTGTATTCGTGCCCGCAATAGAGCTTGAAGTCGTCAGGCAGCGCCCGCAGCTTCAGGAGCGAGTCCCACATCATCGGGTAGTCGCCTTCGAACACGCGGCCGCAGCCGATCGAGAACAGCGTGTCGGCCGCGAACAGCGTCTTCTCGTTGTCGAACACGTAGGAGATGTGGTCGAGCGTGTGGCCGGGCGTCTCCAGTACGCGCCCCAGCAAGCTGCCGACCTTGACGATGTCGGCATTGGCGACGCGCAGGTCGACGTTGGCGATCTCAGTCGTCTTGTCATGCGGCGCGACGACGCGGCAATTGTATTTCTGCTTGAGTTCGGCGACCCCGCCGACATGATCGCCATGATGATGAGTGATCAGGATGTCGGTGAGCTGCCAGCCCTCGCGCTCAAGCGCCTTCAGGATGGGGCCGGCCTCCGGCGCGTCGATCGACGCCGTCGCCTTGGTTTCCACATCGTGGATCAGATAACCGAAATTGTCGTTTAAACAGGTGAAAGTACGAATTTCGGCGGCCATGTCATCTCCATCGCGCTCAGCCCCGCAGACAAATATGGCGTTAACGTTGCGCAGGCAATGCAATATTCCGCGCGCGGGAGCCGCCTCGTGCATGTTACATTGCCGTCATGACCATTGATGTCGTCGACCTCCGCGAGTTCTACTCCCGTCGCCTCGGGATTGTGGCGCGGCAAATGATCAATCGCGGCATCAGGGAGCGCTGGCCGACCGCCGCGGGCCAGCGTGTGCTCGGCATCGGCTATCCCACCCCCTATCTCGGCCTGTTCCGCGAGGACGCGGAGCGCTGCATCGCTTTCATGCCGTCGGCGCAGGGCGTCTTGAAATGGCCGACGGGCCGGCCGGCGCTGGCCTCGCTGGTCGATGAATTCTCGCTGCCGCTTCCTGACGCCGCGGTCGACCGGATCCTGCTGATTCATGCGCTGGAGATGTCGGACGATCCGGCCGCGCTCTTGCGCGAGGTATGGCGGGTGCTGTCGCCCTCCGGCCGCGTGATCGCGGTGATCCCGAACCGGCGCGGGGTATGGACCCGCACCGACAGCACGCCGTTCGGTCACGGCCGGCCCTATTCGCGCTCGCAGATCACCGACCTGTTGCGCCAGACCTGGTTCACGCCGACCGCCTGGGGCGAGGCGCTGTTCATGCCGCCCTATGCCGGCGGCTGGGTGCTGAAATCGGCGCAGGTGTGGGAGCGTGCGGGCGCGGCGCTGTCGTTGCCCTTTGCCGGCGTGCACATTGTCGAGGCGACCAAACAGGTCTATCGCGCGATCCCCGCCAAGCGCGAGCGCGCGCGGCTGATTCCCTCGTTGAAGCCGGTGCTGGTGCCGTCCTCGACGGTGACGCGCACCTGAAAACAAATCGTCCCGGCGCGAGGCCGGGACGATGCAGATCAGAATATCGGAAGAAGCTTACTCGCCGGAGGCGACTTCGTCGCTGGAGCCGGCCGGAGCCGCCTCGCGCTCGGGGCGCGGACCGTGCGGCCGGCGGCGCCGCCGCGGAAAGCGTTCGCCGCCACCGCCGCCTTCCAGGCCACCCTGACCGCCATTCGCGGCACTATTCACTTGCGGCTGTGCGCCGGTGATGAAGGAGGGAAGGCGATCGACGCTGCCGGTGTCGGCAACGACGGGCTGCGGCTGGTTCAGCGGCAGCGGCTGCGGCTGATATGGCGGCTGCGCACGATGGTCGCGTTCGCGATGTTCGCGGGGCTGCTGGTTGTCGCGCTGATAGGGCTGCTGGCCGTCACGCGGCTGATGATCACGCTGGCCGTCGCGGTCGCGCATGAAGGGCTGTTGCTGCTGCGGCGGCTGCGGGACGAAGCCCGGCTCCTGGCCGAAATTCGAGAAATTCTCGCCGTCGTCCTCGCTGTCGTCGCCGCTGTTGCTGACGGGCTCGTCGCCGCGCGGCTGCTGGTTCTGGCGGAACTGTTCCTGGGCCGCCGCGATCAGGCGGAAATAATGCTCGGCGTGCTGGTAGTAGTTCTCGGCGGCGACCGGGTCGCCGGAAGAGCGCGCATCGCGCGCGAGCTGAAGATATTTTTCGGCGATGTGCGAAGCCGTGCCGCGGATCTTGATGTCGGGTCCGTTCGATTCGTAAACCCGGGTCATCGGGTTCTGGCCGCGCCGGTTGTTGTTGTTGTTATTATTATTGTTATTGCGGTTGCGCATCCGCTGCTTGTTCTGACCGTTTCTCATGTCCTGCCTTTAATTCCAGCCCTAAAGGTTGCACGCATTACTGATTGCTCGGAGTGACCTGATGACAGCGGTTCACATCTCTCATGCGCACCGCGCGCAAGAGCGGCTTGAACCCTGCCGATGTCCGTCGACCGTCGCGTTCAACAAAGACGCGTTCCCCACCCGCCAGCATCCATTGCCAGCGAACCCATTCATATCGCCTGCCGAAACAAGCCCAGCTTTGTTGCGTAAGTCTTCAAGCGCAATATCAGGCTTTCGTTCACTTTGCGGTCGGAGAGCAGCGCAGCTCCAATGGCCATCGCGCTCAACAGGACCTGCGGCTTGGAACCTTTAAATCAGTAAAGCTCTCGCCCGAGAGCCCGGCTTTTGCCCGTAGGTCTACGGGGCCGGCACCGATGTGTTGACCGGAACGTAGTCGTTCCCAAGGGATATTCCAAGAGGTTTTTTGCAACCCAATCCGGCTTTTATGGGGGCATTTTTCGGGCCGAAACCGCCCGCGGGATGCCCGCCAAATCGGCCTTGGGCGGCCTGTCCACAGACAACGCGGCGGCCGTCATCAAGGTTTCAATATCGCGGGCCTGCCCTTGCCCCGCCTCGACGATCAACGCCCCGCCGGGGGCGAGCCGCTCGGCCGCCTGCGGGATCAGGGCGCGGTAGGCGTCATAGCCGTCATTGCCGCCGTCGAGCGCCAGATGCGGATCGTGCTCGCGCACGTCGAGGCTCAGTTTCGGAATTTCCCCTGAGGGAATATAGGGCGGATTCGACACGATGAGATCGAACGGGCCGCGCAGCGCCGCCGCATAGGAGCAGGCGACGAAGCCGGAACGGTCGGCGAGGCCCAGTGCTGCGGCATTGCTCCGCGCGGTGTCGAGCGCGGAGAGGCTGAGATCGGTTCCGACACCGAAGGCATCGGGAATTTCGTGCAGCAGCGCGAGCAGGATCGCGCCGGATCCGGTGCCGATATCTGCGATTCGCGGGCGCGGCCCCGATATCGTGGCCTCCCGAAAGATCTCCAGTGCCAGTTCGACCACGGTCTCGGTGTCCGGCCGCGGCACCAGCGTCGCTTCGGACAGTTGGAACGGCAGGCCCCAGAATTCGCGCGCGCCGAGAATGCGGGCGACCGGCTCATGCGCGAGACGGCGCTGCGCATAGGCTTCGAGCCGCGCGGCCTCTTCGGGCGTGAGCTGGCGCGCCGCCTGCGTGACGATGCCGGTCAAATCAAGCCTCAGCGCGGCTCCGACGAGCAGGCGCGCGTCGAGGGCGGGCTCTTCGATGCCGGCCGATTGCAGCCGCGCCGCAAGCGCGCGCCGCGCACTCTCGATGCTGTGTCCGGAATCGAAACCTGTCGCCAATGGAGCCATCCTGCCTGGTGTCGTGGATAGATCGGCGGCATTGCTTGCGTCAACGGAAAGGAGCGCGTCTGATCGCACCTCGCACCTCGCAGCGAGCGAGGGGTTCATGACGGCTTACGACGATCAGAACGTCTTCGCAAAGATCCTGCGCGGCGAGATTCCCTGCTTCGAGGTTTTCAGGGACGACCGCAGCCTCGCCTTCCTCGACATCATGCCGCGCTCGCCTGGACACACGCTGGTCATTCCCCGGGCGCCGGCGCGTGGCATCCTCGACATCGCGGATGACGATCTCGCCGCGGTCGCCCGAACCGGCAAGCGCATCGCGATTGCGGCGATGAAGGCGTTCGACGCCGAGGGTATCATCCTGCAGCAGTTCAGCGAACCGGCGAGCGGGCAGGTGGTCTTCCACCTGCACATGCACGTCATGCCGGTCAGGGCCGGAATCGAGCTGCTGCCGGCGCAGACGCGCAAGGAAGACATGGCCGTGCTCGCCGATCACGCGAAGCGGATGATTGCGGCACTTGGCAGTTGATCGAGATAGCGCTGCAGCAAGACCGTAGGACGGGTAGAGCTGTTGCGAAATCCATCATCGAGACAATCTCGAAATCGACTGGCGCAGCTTCGCTCCACCGAAACTGCGAGCCAGCGATCTTTCATCGAACCTTCATCAGTTCCTGTTCAGCGGGCGGGGTCGAAGGGGAGAGCCAATCGGACATTCGAGCGCGGCACGATCCCAGCGTCCGACATCAGCTGYCGCCTGATAGGTGGTTTGCAGAAACGCCATGAGCGCGGCCTCTGGCTCGCTGGATTTTCGCACAAGGTCGTAGGGCAGGAGATATTCGCCGAGCTTCCGATCGAAGTATGCGCCCGCCGGCATGACCTGTCCGTCAGCAAAGCCATTCGGGGTGGGGTAGGCATAGGAGTAGAAGGCCGCAAAGTCTGTACCACCTCCGCCCGGCCAAAAGCCGGCGGACGAGACCTCATCGCTATAGGCCTCGCGTGTCACGACGTCCGGCAAACCCGGGACGCCACCCGGGTGAAGCGGAGCGGAACGCCCAGAGAAGCGCGTCACCGCGAGATCGAAGCTGCCCCAGAAGAGATGGACCGGACTGACTTTCCCGATGAACCCCGTCCGAAACCGATAAAATACTCCGCTGATCGCGACGAGGGCGCGGAAGAACCGCGTCACGGCGTCTGCGTCATAGGGCCTGATTTGGCGGTCCTCCGTGAATGGGATCGGATCTGGAACCTCACTGGGCCGACCGTCAAATTCTGGTGTTCCGCCGAGATGTCCTACCAAATCACAGAACCGGGCGTGAAATTCGGCGACGGACATTCGCCCGAGCGGCATTTCCGCCCTGCACCCATCAGCTGCTTCTCCGATCAGGACGTGACGGGAGAGATCGAAGACGATCTCGATACCTGATGCGTCTGGAATCAGCGAAGTCGTGAGCCCGCGTGCATTCACGTAGAAGGTCGCGTGCCAGGAATGGTTGACCCATGGCGTTCTCGCGAGCCGATACTTGCCGACAATCTGGCAATACAGATGAAGCGCGGAACAGGTTTCGCGCCATGCCTCGAAGGGAATCTCCGGCCAGATCGCGCTCATAGCGTCTCCTCCCTCAGGTTCGGTTCGGCTTGGCAAGGCCTCACCTCGGCTAAAGGCGACCCTGTGTCCGCTTTGGGCCCAAGGCGACATTCCGGGGGCGAGGCCGCATGCTGCGCCCTCGAAAGCAGATATCCCGGAGTTTAGGGGGACTCGACCTAGACGCCAAGGTATCGCTGCAGCAGCTCCGGCTGGGCCTTGAGCTCCTGCGCCGCCCCCTCGTGCACGATGTGGCCGTTGTTCATGATGTAGATCCGTGTCGCCAGCGCCAGCGTTGCTGCCAGATTCTGCTCGACCAGCACGATGGTCTGGCCGGCGGCCGCGAGCTCGCGGCAGGCCTTGACGAGATCGTGGACGATGACGGGCGCGAGCCCCTCGAACGGCTCGTCCAGCAGCACGATCTTGGGATCGCGCACCAGCGCCCGGGCGATCGCGAGCATCTGCTGTTCGCCGCCGGAGAGCTCGGTGCCGCGGTTGTTGCGCCGCTCCTTCAGCCGCGGAAACATCTCGTAGATGCGCTCGAGCGGCCAGCGCTTCGGTGCGGTGATCCCAGCGAGGACGATGTTCTCCTCCACCGACAAGCTGCCGAAGATCCGGCGCTCCTCGTGCACGAGCTGCATGCCGGCCTGCGCGATTCTGTGGCTCTTGCGTCCGGCGATATCGATGCCGTCGAACTTCACGCTGCCGCTGCGGGGCGTTACGACGCCCATCAGGCTCTTGAGCGTCGTGCTCTTGCCGGCGCCGTTCCGCCCGAGCAGCGCCACCACCTCGTGCCGTTCGACGCGCATGGCGACGTCGAACAGGATGTGGGAGTCGCCGTAGTAGCTATTCAGGCCGTTGACCTCGATCAGGCTCATGCGGCGATCTCTCCGTGAACGCCGCCGAGATAGGCTTCCTGCACCGCGGCGTTGGTCCTGATTTCCTCCGGTGTGCCGTCCAGCAGCACCTTGCCCTCCTGGAGCACCGTTACGCGCTCGACCAGCTCGAACAGCGAGTCCATGTCGTGGTCGATGATGATCATGGTGCGTCCGCGCGCGATCGATTTGAGCAGCTTGACGGTCTCGACCCGCTCGCGCGGGCTCATGCCCGCGAGCGGCTCGTCGAGCAGCAGCAGGCGCGGCGAGGTGGCGAGCGCAAGCCCGATCTCCAGCCGGCGCTTCTCGCCATAGGCGAGCTCGGATACCGGCGTGTCGGCGCGGCGGGTCAAATTGACCAGGGCAAGCGTGTGCGCCACCTGCTCCGTCAGGCCCTTGACGTCCGAGAGCTTGCGGAACAGGTCGAGCCGGAACTTGCCGCGCAGCTCGGCGAGCGCCGCGATCGTCAGGTTCTGTCGCACCGTCAGGCCCGTGAAGAGCTGGTTGACCTGGTAGCTCTTGGTGAGTCCGAGCTGGCAGACCTCGGTGACCTTCAATCCCGTGATGTCGCGGCCCTCGAACACGATCTGGCCGGAGGTCGGCGCGATCTCGCAGGTCAGCATCTTGAAGAAGGTCGATTTGCCGGCGCCGTTGGGGCCGATGATGCCGCGCAGCTCGCCCTGATTGACGCTGAAATCGATGTCGCTGTTGGCGACGAGACCGCCATAGCGCTTGGTCAGGCCGGTGGCTTTCAGGATCGGCCCGGAATAGGCGGGGTGCGCGACCTCCCTGGCCTGCATCGGCGCAGGCGGAGCTTGCTGCGGCGTCTCGATCTCAGCCTCCTCCTCCGTCTCCGCAGCCCTTCGCGCTCGCTTGCCGGACACAAGGCCGTAGAGATCGACGAGGCCGCCCACAATGCCGCCGCGCAGGAAGCAGACCAGCACCACGAACACGACGCCCAGCACGAGCTTCCAGGCCGCTCCGAGGCCCAGCGCGGACTGAAGGAAATCCTGAAGGAAGAGCCAGACTGTAGCGCCGACCAGCGGTCCAAACAACGTACCCCTGCCGCCGATGGCAGTCTGCATCACGAGCTGGCCCGAGGTGTCGAAGGTGAAGGCGTCGGGCGGCATGAAGGCCTGCAATACGCCGAGCAGGCCGCCGGCGAAGCCCGCATAGGCCGCAGCGATCACGAAGGCGGTCAACTTGTAGCCGTGGATATTGTGGCCGACGGCGGTGGCGCGCAGCGGATTGTCCCGGATCGCGCTGAAGATGGCGCCGACAGGCGAGCGGACGATCCTGAGCGCGATGATGACGCCGACGAAGTAGCACAGCGCGATGAACTGATAGAGCGACCAGCCATTGGTGAAGTGGATGGTGGTGAAGCCGAGATTGAAGCTCGGCGTCGGTACGCCCGGCAGGCCGTTCTCGCCTCCGGTGAAATCCGAGAGCGGATTGAACTCGACGAAGAAGAACACCTCCGCGATCGCCACGGTGATCATGGCGAAATAGATGCCGGTGCGGCGCAGCGCGATCAGGCCGATCAAATAGCCGGTCGCCGCCGCCGCGATCATGCCGATGATCAGTGCGCCCAGCACGTTGCCGAAACCCGCGCGGGTCAGGAGGTAGGCCGCGACAAAGCCGCCGGTGCCGTAGAAGGCGGACTGGCCGAACGACAGCAGGCCGGTGAATCCGAACAGGATGTCGAAGCCGAGCCCGAACAGGCCCCAGACCAGGATCCGGTTCACGGTGTTCGGGGCGAAGCCGAGATGTGGCAGCACGAACGGGGCTGCGATCAAACCGATCGCGGTCAGGGTCTCGATCAGGAACGGGCGTTGCTTGAGCATCAGGAAATCGCTTACTCGCGGCCCTGGACGCCGAGCAGGCCATGCGGTCGCACCACGAGCACGAGCGTCATCGCCGCAAACAGCATCACATAGGCGTAGCCGGGGTTGAACATGGAGGTGACGCTGATGATCTCGCCGGCGATCAGGCCGCCGAGGATCGCGCCCGGAAACGAGCCGACGCCGCCGATCACCACCACCACGAAGGTCTGGACCAGGATGTCGTCACCGATGCCCGGTGTCAGCGACACCACCGGCGCATTGACGATGCCGGCAAATCCGGCGGCCATTGCGCCGATGCCGAACACGACCATGAAGACGCGGTAGACGTTGATGCCGAGCGAATCGACCATCACCGAATCCTCGATGCCGGCGCGCACGATCATGCCGAGCCGGGTCCGGTAGAGCACGATGAACAGTGCGCCGAGGGCGACCGCGACGATGCCGACGACGGCGAGGCGGTAGGTCGGATAGAACATGAACCCGAGATTGGTGATGCCCTGGAACAGGGCCGGCGGCGGCACCAGCTGCGACTGGCTCGAGAAGATCAGGCGCACCAGCTCGACGAAACAGATGCCGAGCCCGAAGGTCACGAGCAGCTGATCCTCGTGCGGGCGATGATAGAAATGGCGGATGATGACGCGTTCCATCGCGACGCCGAGCAGCATCACGAACAGCGAGCCCGCGATGACGGCGATGATGAAGGACTCCGTGTACTGGTAGGCGACGAAGCCGGCATAGCCGCCGATCATGAACATCGCGCCATGCGCGAGGTTGAGCACGCCGAGCGTGCCGTAGATGATGGTCAGGCCGGAGCTGATCAGCGCGAGCAGGGCGCCGAGCGCGAGCCCGTTGAAAAGCTGCGAAACGAGGTTGGGCCAACTGATCATGCGACAATCGCCGTTGTGACGCGCCATGGTGCGCGTCAGAAAAAGGTGACGCCGCAGGACCAGAGTGAGCCCGCGGCGTCACAGGGGTTAGCGCGGGCTCAGCTGTAATCGCCGGGATGGCAGCCGAACGCGTCCGGCTTCTGCATCAGCCCCTCACCTGGGACGATCTCGACAACGTCGTACCAGTCTTCCTTGTTCTTCATGTCCTTCTGCTGCTTGCCCTTCACGATGATCACCGGGCGGACGCATTGGTGATCCTCGGGGCGGTAATGTACGTCGCCGACCAGGGAGGGGATCGTCTCGCCCTTCTCGTAGGCCTTGATCACGTCGGGCGGATTGAAGCTGCCGRCCTGCTCGCACATGTGGGCCCAGTGCGCGAAGCTGACATAGGCGTTCTCGGCGCCCCATTCGGGCTTGTAGCCGTACTTCTTCTCGAAGGCCTCGTTGAACATCTTGGCGAGCGGGAACTTGTCCTCGATCGTCCACCAATAGTCGGTGGCGGCATAGACGCCCTGCATCAGGCCGCCGGTCTCGCGCGCGATGAAGGGCACCTGGTAGGGAACGACCAGCTTCATCTTGTCGAGCACGCCGAACTGCTTGGCCTGCTGGGTCGACAGCACCGCGTCGTGGCCCCAGTTGACGTTGATGAGCACGTCGGCGCCGGAATTCGCGACGTTCAGCAGATACGAGGAGTAGTCGGGCGCGCCGAGCGGCGCGACCTGGTTGGTCACCGTCGTCCAGCCTGCAGTTGCGAGGAAGTCCTGCATCGACTTGGTGACGGTGTGGCCGTAGGTGTAATCGGGCGTCAGGTAGGCGGCCTTTTTGTTCTTGCCGAACTCCCTCACCATCACCGGGCCGATCGCCGCGGCGGCGGTCTGGCCGAAGAAGTTCTGGCGGAAGCCGTAGCGAACGCAGTCCTTGCCGGTGGTGTCGTTCGAGCCGGAAATGCCGCACACGAACAGCACGTGTTCGCGCTGCGCGAGCTTGTTGAGTGCGACCGCGACGGCGCTCGRCGTGCCGCCGGTGATCATGATCGCCTTGTTCTCGCTGATGAAGCGCTGCTGCGCCTGCACCGCCTCGTTCGGCTTGGCCGCGGAATCCGCGACGCCGAACTTCAGCTCCTTGCCGAGCACGCCCTTGCCGGTCTTCGGCGAGATCCTCTTGATCAGGTCATGGCCGCTGTTGATGTGCTCGATCGCGAGCTGGTAGCCCTTGAGCTCGTCCTCGCCCTGCACGGCGTAGGTGCCGGTGCGCGGGACCGAGATTCCGATGAAGGCGGTGGAACCCGAAACGCCGGCGGGATACGAGCCGATCGCCGGCTTGTCCTCGGCAAAGGCCGGCATCGCGGGCAGCATCGAGCCGCCGATGAGGCTCGCTGTGGTCTGGAGCAGGCCACGGCGCGAGAGGCCGCGGCGGATGAGATCGTCAGTCATGGTCGTTTCCTCCGAACATCGTTCTTGTTTGCATGCGCAAGCACGACCTGTCCGGCGCCAGCCGACCTCGCTGGCCTGCTGCGCCGGGCACGTCACATCCGCGTGTAGCTCTTGGCCCTAAGCATTGCTTGTGAAGCCCTTCTGTCAATTTCGTCTTTGGTCGAACGACGAGAATTATCACGTGAAAACATATCGGATCACGATATATATTAGTCTTTGTGAGTACGAGGCTGGCGGGTTCGGCGAGAGAAATGGCGCGGCAGACGACAGTGGCGGGTGCCCGGAAGCGACGATCCTGGCCGCGGGAGGCGGAGCGGCCGGAGGCTGCGTGGCCGGCGGGGGAGGGCAGCGACCAGCGTGCGGCGCCGCAGTCGGGCGATGCCTCCCGCGTGTCCGAGCCGCGCAGCCGGCCAGCCGGCCGGCGCGGACCCGTCGTCGGCCCCGTCCTGGCCAAGGTCCAGGCCAAGCGCGCGCCCGGCCCGATGCAGAAGCTGAGCGTGCGCGCGCAGAATGTTCTGAAGGAGCTTGCGGTGGAGCTCACCGGCGAACAGCCGCCGAAGGGGAATTGGTTGCCGTCGCGCGAGTTGCTGCTCGCGCTGACGGCCGAGCGCCTTGCGACCGCGCGCAACTGCGGACCTCACACGATGCGGGAGATCGTGGATTGGGCCCAGGGCTGCGGCGTGACCATCAAGCCGGTGATCCCGCCCGGCGGCTCGCTGTCGCAGATGTGGGCGGAGTTGATTGCCAATGCGTCGGCAGGCAGCCTGACCAGCGCCGAGATCGCCAGTGCGCTGCAGCGCTCGATCAGGCGGAAGAGCGTTCGCATCCCGATCGCGTTTCAGGTCATCCTGGTGAAGATCCTGCTCTCCAGTTTCGAATAGGCCCCGATATTTGTGCATCCGCGGCGCCGCTCGGTTGGTTCCGCCGGTCCTTCCTTGCTAGTCTCGGCAGTGGCCGCCCGCTTCACCGGCGGGCTCGACGTCGCAGGCAGGAATGACTCAATCGAAGCGGAAGACGACGCGCCCCTCCTCCGCGGCGCCCTCAAAGGGCGGCGCGATGCGCGAGGCCGACTATGCGGCGCTTGCACAGTTCCGCTATCAGCTTCGGACCTTCCTGGCATTCAGCGAAGCCGCGGCCCAGAGCGCCGGGTTGACGCCGCAGCAGCATCAGGCGCTGCTGGCGATCAAGGGGCTGGCCACCCCCGACGGCGCAAGCGTCGGCGACATCGCGCGCTTCCTCCTGATCCGGCACCATACCGCGGTAGAGCTGGTGGATCGCATGGCGAAGCTGAAGCTGATCGGACGGGAAGCCGATCCGCAGGACGCAAGACGCGTCCTGGTCAGGCTGACGGCCAAGGGCGAGCAGAAGCTGCGATCGCTCTCGCGCATTCACCTGGACGAGCTGAGTGCCGCCGCACCCGCCCTGGCCAGGATCCTGCGATCGTTCCGGGCCAAAGCGCGCTGAGGCGGGTTCAGGCCGCCGCGCCTTGCGCGGCGAGCTGTGCGGCCTGATGCTCGGTGGTCAGCGCGTCGGTCAATTCGCCGAGCGCTTCGCCGGCGATCACCTGCGGCAGCTTGTAGAGCGTCAGGTTGATGCGATGATCGGTGACGCGTCCTTGCGGGAAATTGTAGGTGCGGATGCGCTCGCTGCGGTCGCCGGAGCCGACCTTCTCCTTGCGCTCGGCCGAGCGTGCGGCGTCGAGGCGCTGCTGTTCGGCATCGTAGATGCGCGAGCGCAGGATGTTCATGGCGGAGGCGCGGTTCTTATGCTGCGAGCGGCTGTCCTGCATCATCACCACGATGCCGGTCGGGATGTGGGTGATGCGGATCGCCGATTCGGTCTTGTTGACGTGCTGGCCGCCGGCGCCCTGCGCCCGCATGGTCTCGATGCGGAGGTCGTCGTTCTTGATGTCGACGTCGACCTCCTCGACCTCCGGCATCACGGCGACGGTAGCGGCGGAGGTGTGGATGCGTCCCTGCGTTTCGGTGTCCGGCACGCGCTGCACCCGGTGCACACCGGATTCGAATTTCAGCTTCGAGAACGCGCCGCGGCCCTGGACCTCCGCGATGATCTCCTTGTAGCCGCCGACCGTGCCTTCGCTGGCCGAGATCACCTCGACCTTCCAGCCCTGCAAGCTGGCGAAGCGCTCGTACATCCGGAACAGATCGCCGGCGAACAGCGAGGCCTCGTCGCCGCCGGTGCCGGCGCGGATTTCCAGCACCACGTTGCGGTCGTCCATGGCGTCCTTGGGCAGCAGTGCGACGCGAATCTTCTGGACCAGCTCTTCGATTTTTGGCGTCAGCTCGTCGCGCTCGGCTTCCGCCATGCCGCGCATCTCGGAATCCGTCGCGGGATCGGCGATCAGCGCCTCGGTGTCGGCGAGTTCTTTGACCGCAGAACGATACGCCTTCACCGCCTCGATCAGCGGGGTGAGCTCGGCGAGCTCGCGGGTGATCTGCACGTAGCGTTCGGAGGCGAGCTGGCCGAGCGATTCGGCCTCGAGCGAGGCGTGATGCGCGAGCAGGACGTCCAGTTTGGCTTCGGGGAGTGACGACATCGGTTCGGTCTCAAAGGGCGGAAAAAGGCGAGGCGGCGGGAAGGGGGCGACAGGCCCGCTACAACGCCAGGCCCTCGGCCTCGGCAAATTCCGTCAGCTTCTGCCGGATCGAGACGCTGCCGGAGGGCGCGTCCAGCAACGGGCCGAGCATCGCTTCGGCCTTCTTGGCATCGAGGTCGATCACCATCGCCTTGACCGGGCCGAGCGCGGTCGCCGAGAGCGACAGCGAACGATAGCCCATCGCGATCAGCGCCAGCGCGCCGATCGGCTTGGAGGCCATCTCGCCGCACAGCGATAACGACTTCTTCGCATCGTTCGACTTCCGCGCGATCTCGCGCAGCACGCGCAGGATCGGCGCCGACATGGTGTCGAAGCGCTCGGAGACCTTGGCATTGCCGCGGTCGACCGCGAACAGGAACTGGAACAGATCGTTGGACCCGACCGAGATGAAGTCGACCTTCTTCAGGAGCTCGTCGAGCTGGTAGAGCAGGGCGGGCACCTCGACCATGGTGCCGATGTCGATGCGCTCCGGCAGGGTGTGGCCGTGCTGGCGCAGATAGGTCAGCTCGCGCTCGACCAGCGCCTTCGCAGAGTCGAATTCGGCGACCTCCGAGATCATCGGGAACATGATGCGCAGCGCGCGGCCGCCGCCGGCGCGCAGCAGCGCGCGGATCTGGCCGCGCAGCAGGCCGGGGCGATCGAGGCCGAGCCGGATCGCGCGCCAGCCGAGTGCGGGATTCTCCTCGATCACCGCTTCCATATAGGGCAGCGCCTTGTCGCCGCCGATGTCGAGGGTGCGGAAGGTGACGGGCTTGGTGCCTGCGGCGTCCAGCACCGTGCGATAGAGCGCGAGCTGGTCGCTGGTGCGCGGCAGGCTCTGTCCCACCATGAATTGCAGCTCGGTGCGGAACAGGCCGATGCCGGCGCTGCCGGTGTCCTCGATATGCGGCAGGTCGATCGCAAGACCTGCGTTGATCATCAGCTCGACCTTCTGCCCGTCCTTGGTGACGCAGGGGCGGTCGCGCAGTGCAAGGTATTGCGCCTGGCGGCGGGCGCGGAAGCGCACGCGTTCGGCAAAGGCGGCTTCGACCTCCTGCGACGGGCGCACATAGATCGAGCCCGAGGTGCCGTCGACGATGATGGCGTCGCCGGGATCGGCGATGCCGGGCGCGTTCGGCACTTCGCCGACCGCGGGAATGCCGAGCGCGCGGGCCACGATCGAGACGTGGGAGTTGGCGGTACCTTCCTCCAGCACGATGCCGCGCAGGCGCTTGCGGTCGTAGTCGAGCAGCGCCGCCGGGCCCATCGCGCGCGCGATGACGATGGCATTGTCGGGCAATTGCTCGCGCGAGGGTGCGTGGTCCTGGCCGACCAGCTGCCGCATCAGGCGGTAGCCGAGATCCTCGAGATCGTGCAGCCGGTCACGCAAATAGGGATCGGTGGAGCGCAGCATGCGCGCGCGGGTGTCGGACTGCACGCGTTCGACGGCGGCTTCCGCCGTGAGGCCGGTCGCGACCGCCTCATGCAGCTTGTGCGACCAGCCCTGGTCGTTGGCGAACATGCGATAGGCTTCCAGCACCTCGCGGTGCTCGCCGCCCTCGGCAACGTCGCCACGCTCCAGCATGCGGTCGAGATCGGCGCGCAGCTTGGCGAGCGCGGTGTCGAGCCGCTTGATCTCCTTCGGCAGATCCTCGGCGATGTAGTCCTTGATGACGACGCGCGGCTCGTGCAGCACGACATGGCCGAGCGCGATGCCTTCCGAGAGGATGGCGCCGACCTTCTGCGCCGAATGGCGCGCGGCCGGCTCCTGGCCCGGCTGGGCCAGCGCAGACAATTCGCCGGAGGCGATCAGCTCCGCCAGCACCATCGCGGTGGTCTGGAGCGCCTCGAGCTCCTCCTCGACATAATTGCGCTTGGCGCGGTTCTGCACCACCAGCACGCCGAGCGTGTTGCCGGCGCGCAGGATCGGCACGCCGAGGAAGGAGTGGTAGATTTCTTCGCCGGTCTCCGGGCGGAACGAGAAGGCCGGGTGGCTTTGCGCGTCGCTGAGGTTGAGCGGGGTCGCCTCGCTGGCGACGAGGCCGACCAGGCCCTCATGGGCGCTCAGCACGGTATGGTGCACCGCCTCGCGGTTGAGACCTTCGGTGGCGTAGAGCTCGAGCGTGTTGTCGATGCGCAGCACATAGACCGAGCACACCTCGGCCACCATATTGGCGGCGATCAGCACCACGATCTTGTCCAGCCGCTCCTGGGCCGAGACCTGCTCCGCCATGGTTTCGCGGAGCCGTCTCAACAAGACGCGGGGACCTCCCGACGCGCTCCGCATGAACCGTCAATCTCCTCCGTCTGCCTGGCCCGGCGGTATCGGCCGGCGGCTGGCCCAAAATTCCAGAAAAACAACCAAATTGTTCGTCCGGCGCAGGCACAAACACAAATCTACTCAAGATTTAGCGCTTGCACCGAATCAGCGCCGCCTGAACTGGGACACAGTCTGCGGCAGCCCACCCTGTTCGCCGTATAGCGAATTGAGGCTTGTTTTGCCAAGCAAAACGCCTGCCAAACGCGAAGGTGTGTACACCTTCGCGTTTGCTGCGACCGCTAAGAGAAAATTCGTCTAGGCCTGATCGAGACCGTAGAGCGTGTGCAGGGTGCGTACCGCGAGCTCGGTATAGGCGGTGTCGATCAAAACCGAGAATTTGATCTCGGAGGTTGTAATGGCCCGGATGTTGATATTCCGTCCGGCGAGGGCCGAAAACGCCTGGGCGGCGACGCCGGCATGGCTGCGCATGCCGCTGCCGATTACCGATATCTTGGCGACGTCGGTGGCGGTATCGAGCCGGGCATAGCCGATCTTGCCCTTGGCGGCCGTGATCGTGTCCTTGGCGCGGGTGTAGTCGGCCGCCGGCACCGTGAAGGTGAGATCGGTGGTCTTGCCGTCCTCGGAGACGTTTTGCACGATCATGTCGACGTTGATGTTGGCATCCGCCAGTGGGCCGAAGATCGACGCTGCCACGCCGGGCTTGTCCTCGATCTGGCGTACCGAGATCTGGGCCTCGTCCTTCGAAAAGGCGATGCCGGTGACGACGTGGCTTTCCATGATCTCCTCCTCGCTGCAGATCAGCGTGCCGGGCGGCTGGTTGGCATGCGGGTCGATATCCTCGGGCTTGTCGAAGCTCGAGCGGACGAAGATCGGCATGTTGTGGACCATGCCGAGTTCCACCGAGCGGACCTGGAGCACTTTTGCGCCCTGGGAGGCCAGTTCCAGCATGTCTTCGAACGCGATCTTGTCGAGGTGGCGGGCCTTCGGCACGATTCGCGGGTCGGTGGTGTAGACGCCGTCGACGTCGGTGTAGATGTCGCAGCGGTCGGCCTTGACGGCGGCGGCGATCGCCACGGCCGAGGTATCGGAGCCGCCGCGGCCGAGCGTGGTGATGCGATTGGTCTCGGGATTGATGCCCTGGAAGCCGGCGATGACCGCGACCTCCTTGCGCTCCCGGAAGCGCTTGATGATCTCGCTGCCGTCGATGTCCTCGATTCGGGCCGAGGCATGGGCGTCGCTGGTCTTGATCGGGATCTGCCAGCCCTGCCAGGAGCGGGCCTGGATGCCCATGCCCTGAAGCACGATGGCGAGCAGGCCCGACGTCACCTGTTCGCCGGAGGCGACAACGGCGTCGTATTCGCGCGCGTCGTGCATCGGCGAGGCCTCGGTGCACCAAGCCACCAGCTCGTTGGTTTTACCGGACATCGCCGAGACGACCACGGCCACTTCATGGCCGGCGTCGACCTCACGCTTCACATGGCGTGCGACGTTGCGGATACGTTCGATATTGGCGACGGACGTGCCGCCGAATTTCATCACGAGGCGGCTCATGACGACGCGTGCATTCCCTCATAAGGATCAGTATGGTGACCCGCACCGGACGGGTGCCGGCGGACACCGACCGCGCGTATACATAGCGGCGGGGCCGGGGGCAAGCGGGTTCCTGCGGGGGCAGGGTAAGGTCCGACCTAAGGTCTGGCTTGGGGGTATGGGTTAACCGAGATCATGGCGCGTTATATCGACGAGATCCTGCAACCGGGCGAGCGGGTGCTGTATTCGACCAATGCGCACTGGATCTTCTATTTTCCGGCCATCGTGGCCTGGATCGTGGCTCTCGCCTTTCTCGTCCTGATGCCGCAGGCCACGGCCGATGGCCTCAGGGTGCTGTGCCTCATAGCCGCCGGCGTCGTAGCTCTGGCCGCCCTTTACTGGACCATCAAGGGCTGGTTCCATCGCTTCACGACCGAGACCGACGTCACCAACTTGCGGGTTGTGCACAAGACGGGGTTCATCAAGCGCCGGACCTTTGAAATGGCGCTGGACAAGGTCGAGAGTGTCGACGTCGACCAGTCGATTCTTGGACGTATTCTCAACTACGGCGACGTGACGATTCGCGGCGTTGGCGAGGGGATCGAAAAGATCACGACCGTCGACACGCCGCTCGCCTTCCGTAGTTCGATCACCACGCGGTAGGACCGCGCCTAACCATGAGCATGCAGCAAAATACTTCCGCAACCGCAAGCCCGCAGCCGGGCTCGACCGTCGACGCCGCCGAGATCGCGAAATTCTCGAAACTTTCGGCCGAGTGGTGGGATCCCAACGGCAAGATGGCGCCGCTGCACCGGATCAACCCGCTGCGGCTCGGCTACATCCGCGACGCCGCCTGCCGCAAGTTCGAGCGCAACGTGCGCAGCCTCAACTGTCTTGGCGGCCTGCGCGTGCTCGACATCGGCTGCGGCGCCGGCCTGTTGTGCGAGCCGCTGTCGCGCCTCGGCGCCCAGGTCATCGGCGTCGATCCCTCGGTGAGCAACATCGCCGCCGCGAAGCTGCACGCCGACAAGAGCCATCTGTCGATCGATTACCGCTGCACCACGGTCGAGGAGATCGACCCGCGCGAGCGCTTCGACATCGTGCTGGCGATGGAAGTGGTCGAGCACGTCGTCGATGTCGGCGTTTTCCTCAAGCGCTGCGCGGCGCTGCTGAAGCCGAACGGGCTGATGGTGGTCTCGACGCTGAACCGGAACTGGAAGAGCTTTGCGCTCGCCATCGTCGGCGCCGAATACGTCCTGCGCTGGCTGCCGCGCGGCACCCATGAATGGAACAAGTTCGTCACCCCCGACGAGCTGACGAAGTATCTTTTGGACAACCGTCTCGTCATCACCGAGCAGACCGGCGTCGTCTACTCACCCTTCGCCGACAAATGGGCCCTCTCGTCGGATATGGACGTGAACTACATGGTCGTGGCGGAAGGGATGGTGTGAGGGGTACGCGAGGCGCGAGCATCGCACCCATGACGTGGGCGTGATTGACCTGCTTCGCCGCTAGCGGCAGGTTGGCCACGGCTTCCCCTCCTACCGCTCCACCCGCATGCTCACCATCGCCAGCCTCTGGATTCCCTTCACCGTCATTGCTGCGCTAGGCCAGGTCGCGCGCAATGCGATGCAGCGGTCGCTGACGAAGCCGCTGGGGACCTGGGGCGCGACCAATATCCGCTTCCTGTTCGGCTTCCCGTTCTCGCTGCTGTTTTTGGGCGTGGTGCTGGTCGCGACCGGTGATCACCTCGGCATGCCGCCGACCGTGTTCTGGCCCTGGCTGTTGCTCGGGGCGCTCAGCCAGATCGTTGCGACCGGGCTGATGCTGCTCGCGATGAACGATCGCTCCTTCGTGGTGACGACGGCCTACCTCAAGACCGAGGCGATCCAGACCGCGATTTTCGGCTTCGTCTTCCTCGGCGATCATCTCACCTGGCTCAAGGTGCTGGCGATCGTGATCGCGACTGTCGGCGTCGTCATCACGGCCCTGCGGCCCGGCGGCGAGAAGAGCTTTGCCGAGCTGAAGCCGACCATCACCGGTCTCGTCGCGGCTGCGGCGTTCGCGTTGTCAGCGGTCGGTTTTCGCGGCGCGATCATCAACGTGCCTGATGTCTCCTTCGTGACGGCGGCGTCGTTCACGCTGGTGCTCGGTCTGTTCGTGCAGACGCTGGTGCTGACGATCTATCTGCTCTGGCGCGCGCCAAAGGTGCTCCAGTCGATCCTGGGATTGTGGAAGCCGTCGCTGCTCGCAGGCTTCATGGGCGCGTTCGCCTCGCAATTCTGGTTCCTGGCCTTCGCGCTGACGGCCGCCGCCAACGTCCGCACGCTCGCTTTGATCGAGGTGCTGTTCGCGCAAGGCGTGGCGTATTACTCGTTCAAGCAGCCGATCGCGCCGCGCGAGATTTTTGGTATCGCGCTGATCGTGGTTGGAGTCGCGTTGCTGGTGGGAGTTTAGCCGCACCCACCGTCATGCCCGGCCATGACGGAAAGCGCGAACTGTCAGTTCCTATCTTCCGGGAGCGTCGGCAGCGGCGACACCTCGATGCCTTCGTCGATCAGCGACTTGGCCTCGTCGGGCGAAGCCTCGCCATAGATCGGACGGTGCTCCTTGTCGCCGTAATGCATCGCGCGGGCTTCGTTCGCAAAGCGCTCGCCGACATTGTCGGCGTGCTTGACGATGTGATCGCGCAGCTCCTTGAGCTTGGCGCGCAACTCGCGCTCCTGCGCCATCATCAGCGAGGTCGGTCCCGACGGCGCAGCCTCGGGCGCAGGCGTTGAGGCCGGCTCCGGCGGCGGCGTCGCCCGTCCGCGGCCCTTCTTGCCGATGATCCGCGGGGCCATGATCGCCTTCTCGACCTTGGCCGAGCCGCAGATCGGGCAAGTCACGAGCTTGCGCCTCACCTGCGAATCATAAGCCGACGAGCTCTGGAACCAGCTTTCGAATGCGTGGCTTCGGTCGCAGTGGAGCGCGTAGCGGATCATGCCGATCCCCGCACTAGGTGGAGATGGTCCGGCCCGGCCTTGGGATCGGCGACGCCGAAGCGGCGGCCGTGCTGGAGCGAGGGGATCGCGCGGCGGGCAGTCTCGACCTTGGCCGGGTCGATCTTGGCCATGATGATACCGGGCTCGACATCGCCCTCGGCGAGGATCTCGCCCCAGGGATCGATGATCAGCGAGTGGCCATAGGTCTCGCGCTTGTTCTCGTGCAGGCCGGCCTGTGCCGCTGCGAAGATGAAGCAGCCGGTCTCGATCGCGCGCGAGCGCAGCAGGATGTGCCAATGCGCCTCGCCGGTCTTGCGGGTGAAGGCCGACGGCACCGTGATAAAATACGCGCCGCTCTCGGCCAGCGCGCGGTAGAGCGCGGGGAAGCGCACGTCGTAGCAGATCGTCAGCCCGACGCGACCCCAGGGCAGGTCGGAGATCACGGCGGTCTCGCCCGGCTGGTAGTTGGCGGATTCGCGATAGCTCTCGCCGTCCGGCAACTCGATGTCGAACATGTGGATCTTGTCGTAGCTCGCGAGCACATTGCCCTCGGGGCCAATCAGGAAGGACCGATTGACCGCCTTCTCCGGCGAGAAGCGCAGCGCCAGCGATCCGACATGGATGTGGATCTTCAGTTCGGCCGCGAGCGCGCAATAGGCCCTTAGCGAGGTGTCGTCCTCTTCGCTCTGGAGGTGCTCGAACAGCGCCTTGCGGTTGAGCTGCATCATGTTGCTGACTTCGGGCGTCTGCACGTAATCGGCGCCATCGGCCGCAGCCTGCCGGATCAGTCTGGTGGCCTGCGCGAGGCTCGGCTCGGGCATCAGGCCGGTGCGCATCTGGATCATCGCGGCGGTGAAGGTGCGATCCTCGCTCATGACACCGCCTTTACGCTTTCGAGCAGGCCGTCGAGCTTGCCCTCGCGGTCGAGCGCATAGAGCTCGTCGCAACCGCCGACATGGGTTCCGCCGATCCAGATCTGCGGGAAAGTCGAGCCCCCGCCGGCGCGGTCGTACATCTCTTCGCGCCAGGACGGGTTCCTGGCGATGTCGAACTCCGTGAAGGTTGCCTTCTTGCGGGTCAGCAGCGATTTGGCGGCGGAACAATAGCCACAGCCCGGCCTGGTGTAGATTTCGACAGCGTCGGTCATGTCGTGTGGCGCTCTCATGTCATGAAGTCATTGAATTATATGGGACGGGGGCCGCTCTCGACAACCCGGGCGAACACCAGCACGTCCACCTGGGCCGCCTTGGCGCGGAGCAGGGCCCGCGCACAGGCGTCCAGCGTCGCCCCCGAGGTCAGAACATCGTCGATCAGGACGATGCGGCGGCCCTGGATTTCCGCCTGGCGGTCGGGGGGTACCTGGAATGCGCCCTGCACATTGGTGGCGCGCTGGGTCCGCGACAGGCCAATCTGCTGCTCGGTGGCGCGCACCCGGCGCAGTACTTCACCGCGCACCCTGACACCGCTCTGCCGCGCGATGATGCGCGCCAGCGCCCCGGACTGGTTGTAGCGGCGCCGCCACGCCCGGCGCCAATGCAGGGGCACCGGCACCAGCATGTCGGCTCCGGTGAGCAGTTCGGCGCCCGCGCGCGCCATCCAGCGGCCCATGGCCGGCGCCAGATCGGTGCGGTCCTGGTATTTCAGCGCATGCACCAGCGTGCGCGCGACGTCGTCATAGCGCACCGCCGCGCGTGCGCGCTGGTAGGCCGGCGGGCTCGCGATCGCCTCCATCGACAGCATCTCGGGGCCGGGATCATAGACGAAGGGAATGCCGAGCCGCGGGCAATAGGGCCGTTCGATGAACGACAGCCGCGCCCAGCAGGCCGCGCAGACGCCCTCGCCATCGACGGGCTCGCGGCAGGACACGCACAGTGTCGGCAGCGCGATGTCGAGCGCGAGCCGTGCGGCGCGCGACAGCACGTGGCGGCCGGCCGTCCATGCGGCACGCAACGGCGCGGCGATGGAGCGGGTGGGGGCGGCGTCGGCTTCCATGGGGAGAGGCTAGCGTTCTGTTTACGGGGGCTCAAGCCACACTCTCGCGCCCCGGACGCAGCGCAGCGCTCCCGGCTATGCGAAGCATCGTCCGGTGCGGTGCGCTGTAGAGCCGGGACACGAGAGAGGAGATTGCCATGGCGGTCGTGATCGGCGTAACCAGCGGCATGGCCCAGAACCCGCAAACCCCGCCCGCTCTGTTCGATCGCGCATTGCTGCATGCGCGGCAGCGGCGCGCACATGCGCAGGGCGAGGTGACATTCCTGCTCGATCGTGTTGCAGAGGACATGACCGACCGGCTGGCCGCCGTGATGCGGGAGTTTCACGCTGCGGCCGATCTCTGGACGCCCGGAGAGGGGCTCACGGGGCCGCCATCACTTCGGCGGATCGCGCTCGACGAAGCGGGCGCGGAAAAACTGCCCTTTGCCCCGGAAAGTCTCGACCTCGTCGTCTCGGCGCTGGCGCTGCAATTCGTCAACGACCTGCCGGGGGTGCTGGCGCAGGTGCGGCGTGCGCTGAAGCCGGACGGATTGCTGCTCGCAGCGATGATCGGCGGCGACAGCCTGACCGAGCTGCGCCAGGCCTTTGCGGCGGCCGAAGCCGAATGCGAGGGTGGCGTGTCGCCGCGCGTGGCCCCGTTCGCCGATCTGCGCGATATCGGCGCGCTGTTGCAGCGGGCAGGCTTTGCGCTTCCGGTCACCGATGTCGACCRTGTCGTGGTGCGCTACGCCAATGCGTTTGCGCTGATGCAGGATCTCCGCCGCATGGGCGCGGCCAATGTGCTGATCGAGCGGCGGCGCACGCCGACGCCCCGCGCGACGCTGCTGCGCCTGGCCGAAATCTACGCCGAACGCTTTGCGGATGCCGACGGCCGCATCCGTGCGACATTCGACATCATCTGGCTCTCCGGCTGGGCCCCGCATGCAAGCCAGCAGCAGCCGCTCAAGCCGGGGTCGGCGAAAGCGAGCCTGGCGGAGGCGGTGAAGAAGGCGGGGAAGGAGTGATCCTCATGGTGAGGAGGCGCGTAAGGTGCGCTTAGCGGACGATGCTTTGCATCGCCGCGAGAACCATGCGGGCCGCGCTCTTGCCGTGTGGCCATCCTTCGAGACGCGCGTGCCGCGCTCCTCGGATGAGGTCCGTACTCACATCAGCAAATCGATCAGATGCGGGATCAACGGAATGTCCGCGGGCGGCATCGGGTAGTCGCGCAGCTTGTTGGCGCGGACCCAGGCCAGGGTCTGGCCTTCGCGCGGGGTGACCAGTCCCTCCCAGCGCCGGCAGATGTAAAGCGGCATCAGCAGGTGAAAGGTCTCGTAGCCGTAGCTCGCAAAGGTCAGCGGCGCCAGGCACGGTTCGGCGACGGTGATGCCGAGCTCTTCATGCAGCTCGCGGATCAGGCTCTGCTCCGGCCGCTCGCCGGGCTCACACTTGCCGCCGGGGAATTCCCAGAGGCCCGCAAGCGTCTTGCCCTCCGGGCGCTGCGCGATCAGGACGCGCTTGTCGGCGTCGACGAGCGCGCAGGCCACCACCAATGTCAGTTTGAGATCGGCCATCGGCGTTCGGTTTAAGACCTGTAATCCCCGTTGATCGCGACATACTCCTTCGTCAGGTCGCAGGTCAGCACGCGGTCGCGACCCTTGCCGAGGCCGAGCGAGACCTTGATGGCGATCTCCGGGGCCTTCATCGCTTCCGACACCTGCGCCTCGTCATAGGACGGATCGCGCGCGCCGCTCTTGGCGACGCGGATGCCGTTGAAGGAGATCGAGAGCTTGTCGCGATCGGCCGGCTCGCCGGCCTTGCCGACCGCCATCACCACGCGGCCCCAATTGGCGTCCTCGCCGGCGATTGCGGTCTTGACCAGCGGCGAGTTCGCAATCGACATCGCGATCTTGCGAGCCGACGCCTTGGTCTTGGCGCCTTCCACGGTGATCTCGACCAGCTTGCGCGCGCCCTCGCCGTCGCGGGCGACCTGCTCGGAGAGATTGGCGAGCACCTGGTTGAAGGCCTTGACGAAGGCCTTCAGGCGCGGATCGCTGGCGCGGCTGATCTTCGGCGCGCCGTGCTCGGCGGCGGCGCCGGTGGCGAAGGCCAGCAGCGTGTCCGAGGTCGAGGTGTCGCCGTCGATCGTCACCGCGTTAAAGGTGTCCTCGACGCCGCTCTTGAGCAGGGCTTGCAGTGCACCGGGCGCGATCGGCGCGTCGGTGAAGATGAAGGACAGCATCGTCGCCATGTCGGGGGCGATCATGCCGGCGCCCTTCGCCATGCCGTTGATGGTGACCTTGGCCTTGCCGAGCTTGACGGTCGCGGTCGCGACCTTCGGGAAGGTGTCGGTGGTCATGATGGCCTTGGCCGCGGCGAGATAGTCGCCGGGCTCGGCGGTCTCGGCCAGCCGGCCGAGCACACCGTCGAACTTGGTCGCGTCCAGCGGCTCGCCGATCACGCCGGTCGAGGCCAGGAAGATCTCACCCTCGCTGCATCCGACCGCCTTGGCCGCGATCTTCGCGGTCAGCGCGGTGGAGCTGCGTCCGGTCTTGCCGGTGAAGGCATTGGCGTTGCCGGAATTCACCACCAGCGCGCGCGCCTTGCCGCCCTTCAGCTTGGCGCGGCACCATTCCACCGGCGCGGAGGGGCATTTCGACCTGGTGAAGACGCCCGCGACCGCGGTGCCCTTGTCCATCACCGCCAGCAGCACGTCGGTGCGGTTCTTGTAGCGGATGCCGGCTTCGGCCGTCGCAAGACGGACGCCCGCGATCACGGGCATGTCGGGGACAGTTTTGGGGGCGAGCGGGGAGACGGAGGAGGACATCGGGGCGCCTTGGTGAGGTCTGGATATGCAGATGGCCGGGCATTTGCCCGGCCATTGCGACGTTAGATACTATTGGCGTCCGCGAAGTGACAGCGAATTCTTACTTCTTCGCGGGGGGCGCCATCTTGCTGTCGGAGGGCTTGGCAGGGTCGGCCGGCTTGGCATCCGGTTTTGCATCCGCTGCCGGCTGGTCGGTCCGCTCGACCTTGGCTTCCGCGCGGAGCTTGGCGACGTAGTCGGCCTGGGCCTTGCGGGTGACGTACTGCTCGATCTGGGCCTTGACCTGCTCGAAGTCCGGCGCCTTGCGGTTGCGCTTTTCCTCGACCTTGATGATGTGCCAGCCGAACTGCGACTTCACGGGATCGGAGATCTTGCCCGGCTCCAGCGTGAAGGCCACGGCCGAGAACTCCGGCACCATCTGCTCCTTGGTGAAGAAGCCGAGGTCGCCGCCATCGGCGGAGCCCGGATCCTTGGACTTCTTCTTGGCGAGCTCGGCGAAATCGGCGCCCTTGTCGAGCTCGGCCTTCACCGCCTTGGCCTCGTCCTCAGTCTCGACCAGAATGTGGCGGGCGCGGACCTCCTGCTCGCCGGTGATCTGCTTGGAGGCCTCCTCATAGACCTTCTTCATGGCGTCGGGGGTGGTGGCGGCCTTGCCCTCGTTGGCGAGCAGGCTGTCCATCAGCAGGCGGTTCCGGGCGAACGCCAGGCGCTTCTTGAACTCGTCGCCGTCGGCGACCTTCTTGTCCTCGGCAGCCTTGCTGACGATCTTCATGTCGATCAGGAAGGACAGCACGTTCTCGTCCTTGGTCGCCGGGTCCATCTGGGCGAGGCTCGCCCCGAGTTCCTCCTCGGCCATGGCAACGTCGCTCTTCTTGATTTCCGCGCCATTGACCTTCGCCAGCACCGGATCGTCGGCAGCCCGGCCGGGACCCGCGATCAGCGCCAACGCAAGGCAGCCCACGAGGGCGGTGGCGAGGCCGAAGCGCAGGCCGGTTTTGGTTACCGGGAACGAGGTGGTCATGGAAAATCCTTTTGTTGAAGCAGGGGGCTGCTCTAGCGGGGCGGACACTCGCCCAATTCAGGGGGGCTTGGCAACGCGAAAAGTCTGTCAAAATGATGAATTAGCCGCAATGCGCCCGCCGTTGACAAGGCCCTGACCGGGCCATATCTCTGCCCGGTCGCGACCATGGCGATGGCGTTTATTTTGCTGCGTTTTTGGCCGTTGAACCCAGACTTGCCCAATTCCCACCCATATGGCGGATGACCCCCCGCAGTCCGGGCTCTGTCGCCATCAGGCGTCACGGTGAGTTGATAGGCAGGGGGGTGACAACTTCTTGGCTGCAACGCGGTTGAATCGCGAACACAGGAACTAGGCATGATCGGCGCGCTCGCCCGCAAGTTTTTCGGCTCCGCCAACGACCGGCGGGTGAAGGGATACCAGTCCCGCGTCAACGCGATCAACGCGCTGGAGCCGGAGGTTTCGAAACTCTCCGACGAGGCACTGAAGGCCCGCACCGTCGAGTTCAAGAAACAGCTCGCCGAGGGCAAGACGCTCGACGATCTGCTGGTGCCGGCCTTCGCCACCGTGCGCGAAGCCGCCAAGCGCACGCTCGGCCAGCGGCATTTCGACGTGCAGCTGATCGGCGGCATCGTGCTGCACGAGGGCGACATCGCCGAGATGAAGACCGGCGAAGGCAAGACGCTGGTCGCAACGCTCGCGGTCTATCTCAACGCGCTCGCCGGCAAGGGCATTCACGTCGTCACCGTCAACGACTACCTCGCCCGCCGCGACTCCGGCTGGATGGGCCAGATCTACGGCTTCCTCGGCTTGACCACCGGCGTGATCGTGCACGGCCTGGACGATGCCGAACGCAAGGCGGCCTATGCCTGCGACATCACCTACGGCACCAACAACGAATACGGCTTCGACTATCTGCGCGACAACATGAAGTACCGGCTCGAGGACATGGTCCAGCGCCCGCATTTCTACGCCATCGTCGACGAAGTCGACTCCATCCTGATCGACGAAGCGCGCACGCCGCTGATCATCTCCGGCCCGCTCGACGACCGTTCCGATTTCTACAACACCATCGACGGCTTCCTGCCCAAGCTCGACAAGACCGATTACGAGGTCGACGAGAAGCAGCGGACGGTGACGCTGACCGAAGGTGGCATGGAGAAGATCGAGACGTTGCTGCGCGACGCCGGCCAGCTCAAGGGCGAGTCGCTCTACGACGTCGAGAACGTTTCCGTCGTGCACCACATCAACCAGGCGCTGCGCGCCCATACGCTGTTCACGCGCGACAAGGACTACATCGTCCGCGACGACGAGGTCGTCATCATCGACGAGTTCACGGGACGCATGATGGCCGGCCGACGTTATTCGGAAGGCCTGCATCAGGCGCTTGAAGCCAAGGAGCATGTCCAGGTTCAGCCGGAAAACCAGACGCTGGCCTCGATCACCTTCCAGAACTACTTCCGGATGTACGAGAAGCTCGCCGGCATGACTGGTACGGCGCTGACGGAAGCCGATGAGCTCTTCGACATCTACAAGCTCGAAGTCGTGGAGATCCCGACCAACGTGCCAGTGGGCCGCCTGGACGAGGACGACGAGGTCTATCGCACCCAGAACGAGAAATACGCCGCCATCCTGGCCGAGATCGAGCGCGCCAATGCGCGGCTGCAGCCGGTGCTGGTCGGCACCGCCTCGATCGAAAAATCGGAAGTGATCGCCGAATACCTCAAGAAGCACGGTTACCGGCAGATCGATTTCGGCAACGAAAATTCGATGCAGAAGCTGTACGCCGCGGCCCGCGCCGGCAAGCCGGCAAAACTGTTCGCGGTGCTGAACGCGCGCTTCCACGAGCAGGAAGCCTATATCGTCGCGGAAGCCGGCGTGCCCGGCGCGATCACGATCGCGACCAACATGGCCGGCCGCGGTACCGACATCAAGCTCGGCGGCTCGCTCGAGATGCGGATCCAGCAGGAGACTGCCGGCATCGAGGACGAGGCGGAGAAGGCGAAGAAGATCGAGCAGATCAAGGCCGACATCGAGCACTTCCGCGAGATCGTGCTGAAGGCCGAGGAAGAGGTCGAGATCGAGCCGGCGAAGGGCTCGAAGCCGGCCAAGACCGTGAAGAAGCCCGGCGGCCTCTACATCATGGGATCCGAGCGTCACGAATCCCGCCGCATCGACAACCAGCTGCGCGGCCGTTCCGGCCGTCAGGGCGACCCCGGCCGCTCGAAGTTCTTCCTGTCGCTGGAAGACGATCTGATGCGCATCTTCGGCTCGGATCGTCTCGACAGCATGCTGCAGCGTCTCGGCCTCAAGGAAGGCGAGGCGATCATCCATCCCTGGATCAACAAGGCGCTCGAGAAGGCGCAGCAGAAGGTCGAGGCGCGCAACTTCGACATCCGCAAGAACCTGCTCAAGTTCGACAACGTCCAGAACGACCAGCGCAAGGTGATCTTCGACCAGCGCGTCGACCTGATGAAGGACGACAGCGTCGCCGAGACCGTCACCGACATGCGCCACGCCTTCATCGACGACCTCGTCGCCAAGCACGTGCCCGAGCATGCGTATGCCGAGCAGTGGGACGTCGCCGGCCTGAAGGAAGAGCTGAAGCGCGTGCTTGATCTCGACCTGCCGGTCGACGACTGGGCCAAGGAAGAGGGCATCGCCGACGAGGAGCTGCTCACCCGCATCGAGACCAAAGCCGACGAGCACATGGCGGCCAAGGTCGGGCAATGGGGTCCCGACGTGATGCGTTACGTCGAGAAGACCATTCTGCTCCAGACGCTCGACCATCTCTGGCGCGAGCATCTGATCATGCTCGACCATCTGCGCCAGGTTATCGGCCTGCGTGGCTACGGCCAGCGCGATCCGTTGCAGGAGTACAAGACCGAGGCCTTCAATCTCTTCCAGGAGATGAGCGCGCATCTGCGCGAGGCCGTCACGGCGCAGCTGATGCGCGTCGAGATCGTCCCGCCGGAGCAGGAAGCTCCTGTCCTGCCGCCGATGGAAGCGCACAAGTTCGACCCCAACACCGGCGAGGACGAAATGGCGCTCGCCAGCGTCACGCTCGGAGCGCAGGCTTCCGACGCAGCTCTTCGCGATCCGAAGAACCCCGCAAGCTGGGGCAAGGTCGGCCGCAACGAGGATTGCCCGTGCGGCTCAGGCAAGAAGTACAAGCACTGCCACGGGCGGTACGCGTAGTCGCTAGCCCCGCTGTCATGCGCGCGTGAGACGCGATGTTCGTGCCTCACGCTCCACTGTCGTCGCCCGGCTCGACCGGGCGATCCAGTACGCCGCGGCCTCTCGGTTGAATCACTGGCGTCTCTGGAATACTGGATCGCCCGCTTTCGCGCGCGATGACGGCTGTGTGTGTGGCGGTTTGCGCCATGCCCTCACGAGATGAAGTGTTGCGAGAGCTCGCTAAGCCAGCCCTCAATTCGAGCTGTCGATCAAGCTCTCCAGCAGCCGCTTCAATTCGCTCGTCGACTTGTCGCCGTAGCTCTCCAGGATGTGCTCCTCCTGGTCCACCGCGAGCGAGTTGAGCTTCTTGCACAGCACCTTGCCGCGGTCGGAGATGAACATCAAAACCTTGCGGCGGTCGTTCGGGTCCTGCACGCGATAGACCAGCGTGTCGGAAACCATGCGGTCGATCATCTTGGTCAGCGTCGGATGATTGAGCAGCACCGCGTCCGCGAGTTCGCCCATCGAGTGGCCATCGCCGTCCGACAACACCTTAAGGATGCGCCACTGCTCGACGGGAACGCCTTCCTTGCTCAGGCGCAGTTCCAGCTGCCGGTTGATCTCCCGGTTGGCTTGCGCGAGCAGGTAGGCGAGGTGTTCGGTGATCGGGGAGTTCGGTTTTGCCACGGCTAAGACTTCGTCTTGACCCAAATGAGTGAATGTCTTGCAATCAATGCTGCTTCTATATGCACTTCAATTGTTGAATATTCAATATTTTCAAAATAGGATGTTTGCCTAACAAAAGGGCGGATGCCGCGGCCGCCTGCTCATTGTGCTTTCAGGTCTGGTGCCAGACAGGAGTTGGCGTGCACGCGACGGTAAACTTCCCGGCTCACGGCAGTCCGGCGATGCCGCCGTCCTTGCTGCTGAGGAATCTGTCGTCGTCGGGAGCCGATAGCTCGCTGTCGCCGGGCGATCATGCGTTCCTCAGGCGGCGTGGCGCGAACAAGCTGCGCATCGGCGGCTTCATCTGCTGCACGGGATCGCCGGGTGTGTGGGGCCCCTGCGCGACCAACAGCGCGCAACTCGCCGTTGCCGAGATCAACAAGCGCGGCGGCATCCTCGGCCGCGAGATCGAGTTGTCGATCTACGACGCCGGCGGGCCGCTCGATGAGGTGCTGAACCGCGCCGAGCAGGCGATCGCATTCGACGAGGTCGATCTCATCGTCGGGCTGCACACCAGCGCGGTCCGCGTCGGCTTGCGCGACGTCACCACGCGTCATCGCATCCCCTACATCTATACGCCGGTCTATGAAGGCGGCGAGCGCACGCCCGGCGTGATGGCGATCGGCGAGACGCCGCGCTGGCAGAGCCGGCCGTCGATCCACTGGCTTGCCGACGTCAAGAAGGCGTCGCGCTGGTACCTGATCGGCAGCGATTACGTTTGGCCCTGGCAATCGCACCGCGCCGTGAAGAACTACATCAGGGAAACCGGGGGCCACGTCGTCGGCGAGGAGTTCGTCCCCCTCGGCGAGGACAATCACGAGCCGCATCTGGCGCGCATCCGTGCCGCGCGGCCCGATGTCGTGCTGATCTCGCTGATAGGCACCGACAGCGTCACCTTCAATCGTGCGTTCGGCGAATGCGGCCTCGGTGCCACGACGCTGCGGCTGGCGGGGGCCATGGACGAGACGGTGCTGCTCGGTATCGGCGCCGACAACAGCGAGAACATGTTCTGCGCATCCGGCTATTTCTCCGGTATCGGCTCGCGAGCCAATGACGACTTCCAGATCCGCTATCGCGCGATGTTCGGGCCGAACGCCCCGCCGATCGGCTCGCTTGGCCAGTCCAGCTATGAAGGCCTGCGTTTCCTCGAAGCCGTGGCGAAAAAGGCAGGTTCGCTGTCGATGGCGCCCATGCTCGCGGCGGGCCGCAACATCGTTTACGGCGGCGCGCGCGGCCCGGTCGTCGTTCGCAACGGCCACGCCCGCATGCAGATGTATCTCGCGGAGGCCGACGGCCTCGACTTCAAGCTGATCAAGCCGGTCTGAGCCTGCTGCGGCAATCCGGACAGCCCCATCTTAAAATAATACTTGAAAAGGAAAATATTTCCGCTTTGAATGTTTCAGCAGGGCCGCTGCGCGCGTCGCGCCAATCGCGGCCGCGCGCAGGGACCGTACCAAGAAACTTCAGGAGAGCGCCGTGACAGTTGTCCTTCCCACGCCTGCCCAACTTCTTGACGTCGCCAAGCAGTGCGGCCTTTCGCTGACCGATGCCGATGTCGCCTCGTTCCGCGGCCTGATGCAGGGCTCGATCGAGGCCTATAATCTCGTCGGCGCGATGCCGGACGAAGTGCCGGAGGTCAAATATCGCCGCACGCCGGGCTACCGGCCCTCGCCCGAGGAGAACCCGCGCAACGCCTGGTACCGCAAGTCGACCGTGAAGGGTGCGGCGAGCGGCAAGCTCAAGGGCAAGACCGTCGCGCTGAAGGACAACATCATGCTGGCCGGCGTGCCCATGATGAACGGCTCGGCGACGCTCGAAGGCTACGTCCCCGATTTCGACGCCACCATCGTCACGCGCATGCTCGACGCCGGCGCCGAGATCGCCGGCAAGGTGCATTGCGAATCCTTCTGCATGTCCGGCGGCAGCCACACCGGTGCGGTCGGTGCCGTGCACAATCCGCACAAGATGGGCTATTCGGCCGGCGGCTCGTCCTCCGGTTCCGGCGTCGTCGTCGCGCTCGGCGAGGTTGACATGGCGATCGGCGGCGACCAAGGCGGCTCGATCCGCATGCCGTCCTCGTTCTGCGGCACCTACGGCATGAAACCGACCTGGGGCCTCGTCCCCTACACCGGCATCATGCCGATCGAGATCTTCGTCGACCACACCGGTCCGATGACCGCGACCGTCGCCGACAATGCGCTGCTGCTCGAAGTGCTCGCCGGCGACGACGGCTACGATCCCCGCATCAAGGCGCCGAAGGTCGAGGAGTACACCAAGGCGCTCGGCCAGGGCGTCAAGGGCATGAAGATCGGCATCCTCAAGGAAGGCTTCGAGCAGGCGAACGCGGAGGCCGCCGTCAACGAAAGCGTCCGCGAGGCCGCCAAGCGCTTCAAGGACCTTGGCGCCACGGTCGAGATCGTCTCGATCCCGATGCATCTTGTCGGTCCCGCGATCTGGACGCCGATCGGCACGGAGGGCATGACCCAGACCATGATGTATGGCGATGGCTATGGCCTGAGCCGTTCCGATCTCTACTCGACCTCGCTGATGGACTTCCATCGCGGCTGGCGACGGCAGGCGGATTCGCTGTCGGAGACGACAAAACTGTTCCTGATGCTCGGGACATACATCAACAACAGCTTCGGTCCCCGCTATTACGGCAAGGCCCTCAACATCTCGCGTCGCCTGACCGCGGCCTATGACAAGGCGTTCGGCGAATACGACCTGCTGCTGCTGCCGACCACGCCAATGAAGGCGACGAAGCTGCCGGAGCCCACCGCCAGCCGCGAAGACTATGTCGCCCGCGCGCTCGAGATGATCTCCAACACCGCGCCGTTCGACATCACCCATCATCCCGCGATGTCGCTGCCCTGCGGCATGGTCGACGGCCTGCCCGTTGGCCTGATGCTGGTCGGCCGCATGTTCGAGGAATCCACGATCTACCGCGCCGCGCATGCCTTCGAGCAGATCGGCGACTGGAAGAAGATGTGAGAGGAGAATTAATGCAGACGGACGGAAGACCAGAGCGTTTTCGAGCGAAGTGGGTACCGGTTCGCGTCGAGAAAACGCGTCAAAACAAGAATCTAGAGCCCCGTTCCGATTCCATCGGAACGGGAAAGGCTCCAGCGCATGGCTAACGCGTTCGTCGCGGCGTTCGAGATCCTGAGCTTTGGCGCGATCATCGTCCTGATCGTGCTGGGGCTCGGGATCATCGCCAGCATGATGGGCATCTTCAACTTCGCCCAGGGAGAGTTCGTCCTGCTCGGGGCCTACATCACCTATCTCGCCTACGCCAAGGGCCTGCCGATCTGGGCCGGCATGGTCGCGGCGCCCTTCGTGGTCGGTGCGCTCGGCTTCGTGCTGGAGGCGCTGATCATCCGCCGCTTCTACGCCGCGCCGATCGTGGCGATGCTCGGCACCTATGCGCTCGGCCTGATCATCCGCGAATCGGTGCGCGGCCTGATCGGCGGCTTCTATCTCACCGTGCCCGAGCCGATCGGCGGCTCGATCGATATCGGCGCCATGCACATCTCGGCCTGGCGTTTCACCATCATCGTCATCACGCTTTTGGTGATGGCGGGCTGTTACCTCCTGCTGTCGCGCACGAGTTTTGGCCTGCGCATGCGCGCCACCCTGGAAAATCCCTCGCTGGCGCGGGCTTCAGGCATTTCCACGCCCCTGATGTACGGCGCCACGTTTGCGTTCGGCTCCGCGCTCGCCGGCCTTGCCGGTGCGCTGATCGTGCCGGTGTTCAGCCTGTACGCCGATCTCGGCCTGCGCTTCCTGATCCAGGGTTTTGTCGCGGTGATGGTCGGTGGCGTCGGCTCCTTCATCGGACCGGTGGCGGGCGCCGGCGTCATCGGCACCCTCAGCGCCGCGCTGCCATGGGTGATGGCGCCCGTCATCGCCGACGTCCTCGTCTTCGTGCTCGCCATTGTCTTCATCAAATTTCGGCCACAGGGCCTCATCGCTGGAAAAGGGGTTTAGTCATGTTCGATCGTACTCAGCTTTCGCGTCGCCGCTTCCTCTCCAATCTTGCCTTTACCACCGGCGCGGTCGCGACCGGCGTCGGCAGCTGGGTGATCCCGGCGCCGTGGGCGAACGCGGCGGAAGGCCCGATCAAGGTCGGTATCGCGACCGATCTCACCGGCCCGATCGCCTATGCCGGCAATGCCGACGCCAATGTCGCCAAGATGGTGATCAAGGAGATCAACACGGCCGGTGGCCTGCTCGGCCGCCCGCTCGAGCTCTATATCGAGGACACTGCCTCGAACGAATCCGTCGCCGTCGGCAACGTCCGAAAACTGATCCAGCGCGACAAGGTCGACATGGTGCTGGGCGGCATCACCTCGTCGATGCGCAACGCGATCAAGGACCCGATCGTGGCGCGCGGCAAGACGCTCTACATCTATCCGCAGCTCTACGAAGGCAAGGAGTGCACGCCCTATCTGTTCTGCACCGGGCCGACGCCGGCGCAGCAGTGTGACGAGTTCATCCCCTGGCTGATCAAGAACGGTGGCAAGAAGTTCGCGCTGCCGAGCGCCAACTATGTCTGGCCGCACACGCTCAACGTCTACGCCCGCAAGGTCATTGAGGCGAACGGCGGCGAGGTCGTGTTCGAGGAATATTACCCGCTCGACCAGATCGACTTCTCATCGACCGTCAACCGCATCATCTCCAACAAGGTCGACGTCGTCTTCAACACCGTCATTCCGCCGGGTGTCGGCCCGTTCTTCAAGCAACTCTATGAAGCGGGCTTCCTCAAGAACRGCGGGCGCCTGGCCTGCGTCTACTATGACGAGAACACGCTCAACATCAACCAGGCCGCGGAGATCGAGGGGCTCGCAAGCTGTCTCGACTATTTCAAGGTGCTGACCAAGGAGAACCCGTTCGACGCAAAAATCCAGGCGGCGTATGAGAAGGACTTTCCCGGCAACTTCCTGTTCGCGGCCGGCAGTGCCGCGACCGGTACCTATCGCGGCCTCAAGCTGTGGGAAGCGGCCGTGAAGGAAGCCGGCAAGGTCGATCGCGACTCGGTTGCCGCCACTCTCGATCACGCCAAGATCGCCGAAGGCCCGGGCGGCCCGGCCGAGATGGTGCCGGGCAAGCGGCACTGCAAGATGAAGATGTACACCGCGGTCGCCAAGGGTGGGAACTACGAGATCGTCGGACGCAGCGACGGGCTCGTCGATCCCAAGGAATGCTGAGGCGGAATGCCGAAGTCGATGAGTGTGGTAAGAGAAGCCATCGCCGGCGACGAAGCGGACGATGCGATGGCTGAACGCGTGGCCGCGGAACAGGCCAAGGAACAGGTCAAGGCAGGACGAAAGGTCCTGCCGATCGTGGAGGGCGTCGTGCTCGTCGCGGCGCTGCTCGCGCCGCTGGTGCTGCAGGACTACCTCACGGTGTTCGCGACCCGCGTGATCATTCTCGCGCTGTTCGCGTTGTCGTTCGATCTGGTCTGGGGCTATGCCGGCATCATGAGCTTCGGCCAGGCCCTGTTCTTCGGCTCGGCCGGCTATGGCGTCGCGCTGCTCGCGCGCGACCTCGACATCACCAACATCTTCCTGGTGCTCCCCGCCGGCACGATCATCGGCCTCACCTTCGCGCTGCTGCTCGGCGGCTTCCTGCTGCTCGGACGGCATCCCTCCAGTGTCATCTTCGTGTCGCTGGGCACGCTGACCGGCTCCTACGCCGCCGATCGCCTCGCGCGCGGCTGGTACTATCTCGGCGGCCAGAATGGCATCCCCTCGATCGCGCCGATGTCGCTCGGCGGCTACGAATTTACTGAAGGCCCGGCTTTCTACTATCTCGTGCTCGGCATCCTCGTCGTGGTCTACCTGCTCTGCCGCTTCCTGGTGCGCTCGCAATTCGGGCTGGCGCTCGCAGGCCTGCGCGAGAACGAGCAGCGCATCGCCTTCTTCGGCTACAAGGCGCAGCATCTCAAGGCGATCATCTTCGCGATCGGCGGCGCCATCGCAGGTCTTGCCGGCAGCCTTTATGCCTTCCACGAAGGTTTCGTCTGGCCCAACATGGTCGGTGTCGTGGTCTCGACGCAGGTGGTGCTCTATGTTCTGTTCGGCGGCTCCGGCACGTTGATCGGCGCCGTCATCGGCGCCGTGATCGTCGAGGGCGTCAGCTTCTGGCTCTCTGACAATTATCGCGAGATCTGGCCGATCATCCTCGGTCTGCTGCTGCTGCTCGTGATCCTGTTCCGGCCGCTCGGCCTGATCAGTTTTGTGCTCGGCGAGCGCGAGCGGGTCGGCAGCTTTGGTGCCAAGCCCAAGGAGACTAAGAAGGAGAAGCGCAATGCCGCTCCTTGAGGCCGCCGGCATCAAGAAGATATTTGGCAAGCTCACCGCGCTCGACGGCGCCGCGCTGACCGTCGGCGAGAACGAGTTTCACGGCCTGATCGGACCGAACGGCTCCGGCAAGAGCACGCTGATGAAGTGCATTGCGGGGGCCGAAGTGCCGACCCAAGGCAAAGTGAGTTTCATCAACACCGACATCACCGCGTTCACGCCGACCGAACGGGCCCGGGCCGGCATGAGCCTGAAATTCCAGATCACCAGCGTGCTGCCGACGCTGACGCTCTACGACAACATCCTGCTCGCGCTGCAGGCGCAGTCCTCGCTGTTCGATCTCGTATTCTCGCGCACGCGGGGCGCGCTGCACGACCAGGTCATGACCATGCTGACGCAGTTCCGCCTCGCCGATCGTGCCTTCGACGCGGCGGCGGCGCTGTCGCACGGCCAGCAGCAATGGCTGGAGATCGCGATGGCGCTCGCGGGCAAGCCGAAGCTGCTGCTGCTGGACGAGCCGACCGGCGGCATGAGCCTGGAGGAGCGCCGCGTCACCGGTGAGCTGCTTCAGCCGATCAAGAAACATTGCTCGCTCGTCATCGTCGAGCATGACCTCGATTTCATCCGCGACATCTGCGATCGGTTGACCGTGCTCGACCAGGGCAAGGTGCTGGCATCAGGCACCGTGTCGGAGATCCAGGCCAATAAATCCGTTCAGGAGATCTATCTGCGCCGTGCCTGAATTTTTGGACATCAAGCATCTCGACGCGGGCTATGGCCGCAGCCAGGTCCTGTTCGACGTCACCCTCGGCATTCCCTGGCGCGGCGGCGTCGCCGTGCTCGGCCGCAACGGTGCCGGCAAGACCACGCTGATGAAGACCATCGTCGGCGAGCTGCCGGCCTGGAAGGGCGAGGTTGCCTTCGACGGCCGCGACATCAGCCGCCGCGCGACCCAGGAGCGCGTGCGCGCCGGCATCGGCTACGTCCCGCAGGAGCATTCGGTGTTTGCGCGTCTGTCGGTGCGCGACAATCTCGCGGTCGGCTCGCTCGCCAGCAAGAAGGCCGACGCGGTCGACCAGGTGCTGACCATCTTCCCGAAACTCGGCCAGCGCCTCGACCAGCCCGCCGGCACCCTCTCCGGCGGCGAGCGCAAGATGCTCGCCATCGGCCGCGCGATGCTGGGCGATCCGAAGCTGTTGTTGCTGGACGAGCCGACCGAAGGCGTCTGGATCGGCGTGATCGAGGAGATCACCGAGCGCCTGATCGAGCTCGCGAAGAGCATCGCCGTCATCATCGTCGAGCAGCACCTCGACCTCGCGCTGCGCGTCGCGGACTATGCCTACGTGCTCGACCGCGGCAGGGTCGCGCTGCAAGGGCAGGCGAATGATGTGCGCGTCAATCCGGAGCTGATGCGGTATTTGGCGCCGTAGGTCGCGCTGCCAGTCTTTGAGTGAGGCGCAGCGCTCTCACTGTACCTCATCAAGGGGAATGACGGCGTCAGGCTGAGATGGATCGGAGAGATTAAGCGGAGCGCCGGCCTTACTTCACCGCCCCAAAGCGGCTGTCGAACGAGTTCGACGACACCACCGGCGCGGCGCCCATGATCTGCGTCGCTTCACTCGCGCCATCCGACACCGACGGCTTCAGCGCCGGCCGCGTCGCGGCGAGGCGCGTGTCCGGCTTCACCGGTTCGGCCGGCTTGACGGCGGCGACGGCCGGCTTCGGCGCGTCCTTGGACGTATCGCGGCCAGGCACGAACCGGGTCACTGCGGCCTTCAGCCTCGACGTCGCGGTGGGTGGTGTTGCTGGCGCAGCGGTCGGGGCCACGGACGCGGTCGCCTGCGGCGGCGGCGTGGTCGCCGTCGTGTCGGCGGTGCCGAGGCCCATCTTGCGGCCGAGGTTGGAGAAGAAGCCGCCTGACGATTTCTCTTGGGATTTCTCGCTGGCCGGCGCGGCTGCGGCGACGCGGGTGGTGGCGGCGGGGGCGCTGACGGCGACGACCGGCTCCTGGTTCGCGGGAGCGGCGGCGGCCGCATCGAGATTGGGCTTGGGCGGATTGACGTGTCCGGGGATCGTGCCCGGCGCCTTCGCCATCGCCAGCATCTCCAGGGTCGAGCCTTCGGCATTCTCCGACAGTCCGGTCGATCCCTCCGGAATCTTCGAGGCAAAAATCTTGTTCATGCCGCCGTCGATGCCGGTGTTCATGCGCGCGATTGGCGTGCCCTTGGCGACGAGCTTGTTGTACTCGACCTGGTCGCGCGCATCCTTGTCGCGCACCGCGCTGGCGATGTTCTCGGGGATCACATAGGCCGGGCACTTCGCGGACGCGTCGAACACCGGATCGCGCTTCGCGTCAGGCGTCTTCGTTGCGTCGAACACGTATTTGCGCTCGCAGAAATCGACCTTCGGCTCCTGCCGCGTCACCTCGAAATGATCATAGCCTTCCTTGATCATCTTCCAGAACGGCATGTTCGGGTTGTTCCGGTGCTTGGCCATGTTCACCGGCGTCATCTTGAACGGATAGGCCTGCAGCTGGAACGCCTTCTGCCCGCCGAAGAACGACTCGCGGCCAAGCGAATAGATCTCCGCGATCTGCTCGTCGGTCATCGCGTAGCAGCCGCGCGACGAACAATCGCCGTGCACCATCAGCTGCGAGCCGGTGCGCCCCAGAGCCTTGTCGAACGCGTTCGGATAGCCCGTGTTGAACGAGAGATAGTAGGCCGACTGCGGATTCATCTGGCCCGGATTGATCGAGTAGAATCCCTCCGGCGCCTGGCGGTCGCCTTCGCGCACCTTCGGGCCGAGATCGCCCGACCAGCGGCAGATCGGATAGGTCTTGAGCAGCGCGAACTGGCCGTTGCGGGCCTGCTTCCAGACCTCGAGCTCGGCCTCCTGCTTGAACAGGCGCACCAGGATCGGCGATTGCAGGTCCATGTCCTTCTCGACCATCGCGGCGAGAAGCTTTGGCGGCACCGGCTGGTTGGCCTTGGCGTTGGTCGCGAGCGAAACCTGGTCGGTGTCGCAGCCGGCCAGCAGAACACTGGCCGTCAGCAGCGCAACCGAAGCCAAAAGCGCGCGAGCAAGCGAACGAGAAATCAAGATGGACCCCACACCGTGCCGGGCAGAGAGCGCGAACCCCAATCTCGAAGCATGATCCGACCGGAGATCCGGACCCGTCGTGACGGGTGTTTTCGAACCACGCTCCAGCGCTTGTGCCCTGAAGCCATTGATTAAAATTCTAACCTCTGGGTCATGTGGTCGCAACCCGAGCTGGGATCACGAGCCCGTTGGCCCAGTGGCATGGTCAACGAAGACTAAATGGACGCGACTTTGGGCCGTACTTGGGCCTTTTGGCCCAATCCGCACAGAGATCGCTGATTTGGGCAAAAAAAGGGTTAACGGGGAGTTACCGGGGCGGTCGGGGGCCGCCCGAAAGGTCTCGTAGGGTGGGCAAAGGCGCAAAGCGCCGTGCCCACCATCTCGCTCCCCATACTGTTTGGAAGGGTGGGCACGCTTCGCTTTGCCCACCCTACGGCACCGAAAACGGCCGAATCAGCCCAGTTTCCGGCCGATATCGAGGAATTTCTGCCGCCGCTGCTTGCGGATGGTGTCGCCGTCCAGGCCGCGGAGCTCGTCAAAGGCCTTGGCGATGGCATCGCCCGTGGTGGCGATCATGGCGGTGGGGTCGCGGTGGGCGCCGCCGACCGGCTCCTTCAAGATGCTGTCGATCACCCCGAAGCGCAGCATGTCCTGCGCGGTGATCTTCATGTTGTTGGCGGCTTCCTGCGCCTTGGAGCCGTCGCGCCACAGGATCGAGGAGGCGGCCTCGGGCGAGATCACGCTGTAGATCGCGTGCTCCAGCATCAGGACCTTGTTGGCGGTGGTGATGGCGATGGCGCCGCCGGACATGCCCTCGCCGGTGATGATGGCGACGTTCGGCACGGTCAGCGCCATGCAGGCATCGGTCGAGCGCGCGATCGCTTCGGCCTGGCCGCGCTCTTCGGCGCCGATGCCGGGATAGGCGCCGGCGGAATCGGCGAGCGACAGCACCGGCAGGCCGAACCGCTCGGCCATTTCCATCAGCCGCACGCATTTGCGATAGCCCTCGGGCCGCGCCATGCCGAAATTGTGCCGGATGCGACTCTCGGTGGAATCGCCCTTTTCCTGGCCCATCACGCAGATGGCCTCACCGCGGAAGCGGCCGAAGCCGGCAACCAGTGCCTCGTCCTCGCCGAACTTGCGGTCGCCGGCGAGCGGAGTGAATTCGGTGATCAGGCCCTTGATGAAATCGTTGAAATGCGGCCGCTGCGGATGCCGCGCGACCAGCGTCTTCTGCCACGGCGTCAGGTTCAGATAGAGGTCGGCCAGCGCCTGCGCCGCCTTGTCCTCGATCTTCCCGATTTCCTCGGAGATATCGGTGCCCGAGGCCGCAAGCGTCCGCAGCTCGTCAACCTTGGAGTCGAGCTCGGCGACCGGCTTTTCGAAGTCGAGATAGCTGCGCATGTGATCTGGCATCAACTCAATATAGCGAGGACGGGGCGGGGCGTCGAAGCAGGTTTGGATCGGCGGAAAGAAATGTAGCTTCTTCAATGAGTTGGCTTGTGCGCTCTAAAGCAGCCCGCCAAATCATGCGTGAGGCCACGGCTCTTTCTGCGGAGATGTGGCCGAAGTCAAGGCGGTTTCATGGGTTGCCCCGGCTGGGCTCTCGTGTCCCGGACGCGCTGCAGCGCTTCTATAGCGCTGCTGCGCAGAGCCGGGGCAAGAGACCTATCTATTTCTCCGCCAGCGGGTGCAGGTCGCGCACCAGGCTCTTCAGGCGCTCCTCGACCACATGGGTGTAGATCTGGGTCGTGGAGATGTCGGTGTGGCCGAGCAGGGTCTGCACGATGCGCAGATCCGCGCCGTTGTGCAGGAGGTGGCTGGCAAAGGCGTGGCGCAGCACGTGCGGGGAGACCAGCCGGGCCTGCAGCCCCGAGGCGACAGCAAGCTCTTTCAGGTCGCGAGCGAAATGCTGCCGCGTCAGATGCCCGCTCTCGCCGAACGATGGGAATAGCCATTTCGAGGCGGCCACGCTGTTCTTCTTGTCGGCTTTTGCCGCTTCCGTCGCCGCGAGATAATCGGCCATCGCCTGCCGTGAAGCCTCGTTGAGCGGCACCAGGCGTTCCTTGTTGCCCTTGCCGCGCACCACGATCATGCGGGCGTCGCGTTTTGCCGCGGAGCGCGGCAGCGCCACCAGCTCGGAGACGCGCAGGCCGGTGGCGTAGAGCACCTCGAGCAGGCAATAGAGCCGCAACGCGCGCAGCCGTTTCGAGGGAGAAGCGTCCTCCGCCTCGCTCAATTCCTTGGCGCGGCTGAGCATGCGGTCGACATCCGCGATCGACAGCACCTTTGGCAGGCCGCGGCCGCGCTTGGGGCCGGACAGGATCGCCGCGGGATCCTCGGTGCGGATGCGCTCGTTCAGGAGAAAGCGGTAGAGATGCCGCATCGCCGACAGCCGCCGCGCGACGCTGGTGGACTTGAAGCCGCGGCTGTCGAGATCGCCGAGGTAATCGCGCAGGATCTGCGTCTCGGCGTCGGCAAAGCTGTGCCCGACGCGGCCCAAAAATTCCGAGAAATCGGTGAGGTCGCGGCGGTAGGCGTCGAGCGTATTGGGGCCGGCGCCCTGTTCCGCCGCGAGCATGTCGAGGAACAGGCCGGTGAGCTTGCTGTCTGAGGGCTGTACGCGCATGCCCTGGAGGCTAGCTCCTATTTCTTGAGAAACTTATCCGGCGGGATCGTCACCGTCATTTCCCGCGACTTCGGGCTCACGAAGTTCGCCAGCGCGAAGACCACGCCATAGACGATGCCGGCGAGCACGGCGACGACCGTCAGGAAGCGGAACAGGCTGGGCATCGGGCAAGGTCTCGGGAAGGTCTCAGGCGTCCAAATTAACCAATGAAATCATCCAACATGTTCGCCGTTTCGTGGCAAGAGTCCTCTGGCGAGGGCCCCGAGGGGGTCGTATAGGTGGCCAAAGCATGCCGCCTCCGGCGGCAGATCGAGCGAGACCCATGCCCGACGCCACGTTGCCGATACAAGCTGCCCCTGAGGCCGACATCCTGTCGGCGCTCGGGACGCGCTCGATCGTGCTCGTCGGCATGATGGGGGTGGGCAAATCCACCATCGGCCGCCGCATGGCGGCCCGGCTCAAGTTGCCCTTCGTTGACGCCGACACCGAGATCGAGGTCGCTCATGCCGGCATGACCATACCGGAGATTTTCGAGCGCCATGGCGAGCCGTATTTCCGGGATGGCGAGGCGCGGGTGATCGCGCGCCTGCTCGACGGCGAGCCRATCGTGCTGGCGACCGGCGGCGGTGCCTTCATGCGCGAGGAGACGCGCAATCGCATTGCGGCCAAGGCGGTCTCGATCTGGCTCAAGGCCGACCCTGACGTCATCATGCGCCGGGTGCGCCGCCGCGCCGACCGCCCGCTGCTCCAGACCGCCGATCCCGAAGGAACCGTGACGCGCCTGCTCACCGAGCGCGAGCCGATCTATCGCCATGCCGACCTCACCATCGCCTCGCGCGACGTGCCGCACGACAGGATCGTCGAGGAATGCATCGAGACGCTGCGCGCCCATCTCTGCGGCGAACAGGCCGCCCAATCACCTGCCGACGTTGCGAGTGCCGTACGATGACTGCGCCGTTGAAACATTCAGATCCCGTCAACGTCGACGTCGCGCTCGGCGATCGCGCCTATGACATCGTCATCGGCCGCGGCGTGCTGGCCTCGCTCGGCGAACGGGTCGCGCGCTTGCGGCCCGGCGTGCGTACGGCAATCGTCACCGATCGCACCGTCGCAAAACACTGGCTCGAGCCGACCGAAGCGTCGCTCGCTTCTGCCGGCATTCCGACCTCGCGCATCGTGGTCGAGGAAGGCGAGATCTCCAAGACCTATGCCGGCCTCGAAAAGGTCAGCGAGGCCCTGATCGCCGCGAAGGTCGAGCGCAACGATCTCGTCATCGCGCTCGGCGGCGGCGTGGTCGGCGATCTCGCCGGCTTTGCGGCCGCGATCCTGCGCCGCGGCGTCGATTTCGTGCAGGTGCCGACCTCGCTACTGGCACAGGTCGATTCCTCCGTCGGCGGCAAGACCGGCATCAATTCGCCGCAGGGCAAGAATCTGCTCGGCGCTTTCCACCAGCCCGTGCTGGTCATTGCCGACACCGCCGTGCTCGATACGCTGTCGCCGCGGCAGTTCCGCGCCGGCTATGCCGAGGTCGCCAAATACGGCGTGCTCGGCGACGAAGCCTTCTTCACCTGGCTGGAGAAGAACCACTCCGACATTTTCAAGGGCGGCTCGGCGCGCGAGCACGCGATCGCGACCTCGTGCCGCGCCAAGGCCGGCGTCGTCTCGCGCGATGAGCGCGAGACCGGCGAGCGCGCGCTGCTCAATCTCGGCCATACCTTTGGTCACGCGCTGGAAGCCGCGACCGGCTTCTCCGATCGCCTCTTCCATGGCGAGGGTGTCTCGATCGGCATGACGCTGGCGGCGCAGTTCTCGGCGAAGCTTGGCATGATCGGCGAGGCCGATGCCGCGCGCGTCGAGCGTCACCTCATCGAGGCCGGCCTGCCGACGCGCCTGCAGGACATCGCCGGTTTCGCGCAGGAAGGGCTTGCCGACGCCGATGCGCTGATGGCGCTGATGGCGCAGGACAAGAAGGTCAAGCGCGGCAAGCTCACCTTCATCCTGTTGGAGGCGGTCGGGCGCGCCGTGATCGCGAAGGACGTCGAGCCGGCGCCGGTGCGCGATTTCCTCAAAGAGAAGCTCGCGCAGAAGGCTTGATGCGCGGCTAACCGGTTTTTGAGTGGTGCATGGACTGGCTCGGATTCACCATCGTCATTCTCTGCCTGCTCGTCTCGGGCTTCTTCGCCGCGAGCGAGACCGCGCTGACCGGCGCCTCGCGCGCCAGCATGCTGCGGCTCTCCAAGCAGGGTAACCACGACGCCGATGTCGTCTCGCAGCTGCTCGACATGCGCGAGCGCCTGATCGGTGCGCTGCTGCTCGGCAACAACATCGCCAATATCAGCGCGTCCGCGCTCGCCACCAGCATCTTCACGGCCTGGTTCGGCGATGTCGGCGTGCTCTATGCCACCGGCGTGATGACGGCGCTGGTCGTGATCTTCGCGGAGGTGCTACCGAAGACCATCGCGATCAACGCGCCCGACCGCATGGCGCTTGCGGTTGCCCGCCCGATGCGGCTGACGATGTATGTGCTGGGACCGTTGCTGCGGATCGTCGAGGTCATCGTTCGTCTGCTGATGCGCTTGTTTGGTTTGGCCGGCGAGCACCAGGCGATCCTGTCGCCGACCGAGCGCCTGCGCGGCGCGGTCGACCTGTTGCACCACGAGGGCAAGGTCGAGAAGCAGGACCGCGACATGCTCGGAGGCCTGCTCGATCTGCGCGAGCTGCAGGTCTCCGACGTCATGATCCATCGCACCGAGATGATGATGATCAATGCCGACCTGCCGCCGGAGGAACTGGTGCGCGAGGTGCTGGCGACCGAGTACACCCGCATTCCGCTCTGGCGCGAGAAGCCGGAGAACATCATCGGCGTGCTTCACGCCAAGGATTTGCTGCGCGCAATCCGCGCATCCGACGGTGACACCTCGCGCATCGACGTCTCCACCATCGCGCTGCCGCCCTGGTTCGTGCCGGAAATGCGCCCGGTCTCCGAGCAGCTCAAGGCGTTCCGGCGCCGAAAAACCCATTTCGCCCTCGTCGTCGACGAGTACGGCGAGGTTGAAGGTCTCGTGACGCTGGAAGACATTTTGGAAGAGATCGTCGGCGACATTTCCGACGAGCACGACGTCGTGGTCGCCGGCGTGCGCGCCCAGCCGGACGGCTCGGTCGTGGTCGACGGCTCGGTGCCGATCCGCGATCTCAACCGCGCCATGGACTGGCACCTGCCCGATGAGGAGGCAACGACAGTCGCCGGTCTCGTCATTCACGAGGCGCGCTCGATCCCCGACCGCGGCCAGAGTTTCACGTTCCACGGCTTCCGTTTCCGCGTCCTCCGCCGCGAACGCAACCGCATCACCGCGCTCCGTATTTCACCGGTGCCGCGTGACGCGGAGATGGAAGAGGCCAAGCCCAGGCGGGCGGGAACGTCGTTTTGACGCACGGTGTCATCGTCCGCCTTGTGCGCAGTTGCGCACGGGGGCGGACGATCCAGTACGCCGCAGCCTATCGATTGAATCTCGCCAGCAGTGTTTACTGGATGCCCCGCCTTCGCAGGGCATGACAGCCGAATTGGCGAGCTAGGTGCCGCCTTCCCCCGGTGCCTGAGCGTGGATCGCGAGCGCGTGCACGCTGCCGGCAAGTTCCGCGGCCAGCGCCGAATTTATCATGCGGTGGCGATCGACCCGGCTCTTCCCTTTGAAGGCCTGAGACACAATATAAACGCGAAAGTGTGTCTCGCCGCTCGGTCGATGGCCGGCGTGGCCCTCATGCAAATGTGACTCGTCGACGACCTGCAGGCTTTCCGGCGTGAAAGCTTCCCGCAACTTGTTGCTGATAGTGTCTTTCATAAACATGAGTGCCATTAAAGCGCGCAGCCGCACTCCGTCAATTGCATAGGCCGCCTGCGGCGGCCGTACCTCGAAGACGCCGGAGTGAAACTTCGGCTGCGGGTTCCCAGCTAATTGCAATGTCAAGACTTGAAGGTTTTTGCATTGCGTAGTCAAAGTCAGTCATGCCGATCGATTCATCAAAGTTCTTCGACTCCATCCGGGTCAAGCCGAAAGGCAAGCAGCCGGAAGTGAAGCCGCGCGACGCCGTGGTCAACTGCGAATGGGCCGGGTGTCAGAACAAGGGTGCGCACCGTGCGCCGAAGGGCCGCGAGAACCAGCGCGAGTACTGGCACTTCTGCTTGAACCACGTGCGCGAGTACAACCAGAACTACAATTTCTTCTCCGGCATGAATGCCGATGCCGTCGCGCGCTACCAGAAGGATGCGCTGACCGGTCACCGCCCGACCTGGAAGATGGGCGCCAATGGCGGCAAGAAGGGTGCGGAAGCCGAGATCGACATGGCGTCCGATCCGTTCAGCATGTTCAGTGAGATCAACGGCCGCGCGGGCTGGCGGAAGGGTCCGCAGGCCGAGCCCAAGGCCGAGACGCGCAAGGTGATGAACGCCGAGCGCAAGGCGCTCCAGGTCATGGGTCTCGGCCCCAATTCCACGCTCGCCGACGTCAAGAGCAAGTACAAGGCGCTGGTCAAGCAGCATCACCCCGACGCCAACGGCGGCGACCGGTCGACCGAAGATCGCCTGATCGAGATCATCAAGGCCTACAATTATCTGAAGACGGTGGTCCGCGAGGCCTAGGCTACGCCTTCCGGGAAGGACAGTTCGCAAACCAGTCCTTCCGGCCTCCACTGCCGGGTAATGGTTCCGCGCAAGGTCCGGATGATGCCGTCGACCGCGCCGATTCCAAAACCCTTGCGCGTTGGCGCCTCGTTGACCCGGGGACCGCCGCTCTCCGACCAGTGCAGCACGAGAGGCTCTGCACCATTGGTCTCCCAGCTGATCTCCAGCCTGCCCGAAGGCCTCGACAGCGCGCCATATTTGGCGGCGTTGGTGGCGAGCTCATGCAGCGCGACTGCGATCGACTGGGCCAGCGTGGGCGGCAGGCGGACGTCGTCTCCCGCGATCCTGATCCGCTCGCCGTCCCGGCTTGCGTACGGCCGGAGTTCTTCTTCGACGATGGTCTTCAGATTCGCGCCGGTCCAACGCGAAGCCGAGAACAGCCTCTGCACGTTGGCAAGCGCGCTGAGCCGGCCTGCAAACACGGTCTGGAACTCTTCCGCGGTATCCGCCTTCGTCAGCCGCAGCATCGCCTGAGCCACCGCGAGCAGGTTGTTGGAACGGTGATCGACCTCGGAGGTGAGGAGCAGCATCCTCTGCTCTGCCTCCTTGCGAGCCGTGATGTCGACCAGCATGTTCACCGCACCAACCAAACGCCCCCGTTCGTCGCGCAGCGGCGTCGGATATGGCATGAAGCAGATCCGGGAGCCGTCCGGCCGCTCGGCCACGGCCTCGACGTCGCGCACGGGCCGGTTCTGCTTGAGCGCGATTGCCATCGGGCATTCATCGTGGGGAAGCGCCGTGCCGTCGGGCAGATAGAGCTTCCAGGTCACGCACCACATCTCGCCGATCTTCGGCATGCGTCCGGCAAAATCGATGCAGGCGCGATTGAAGAAGGTGATGCAACCTTCCGCGTCGGTTGTGTAGATCGCGGCAGGCAGAGCCTGCAGCAAGTCGCGGAATCGTCTTTCAGAATCCGTGCCGGCCTCGGTCCGGTTGGCGGCATAGCCGGCGGCGATCTCGCCGATCCTGGCCTCGTCCGCTTGTCCAAACAGGTCCAGCATTGGAATCTTGATCCGAGGGGGCTCACGGTTAAGTCCCCAAACCCGGAGATGTTCCAAGTTCGTCGACCGGACCGTGCGCGCGTTCCCGCAATTACGGCGCGACGGCTCTGTCGTGTCATCGTGCGTCCGAGCGAGGCACGACAGCGCAGTGAACGGCCCGGCTGTCGTGCGCTTTCTGCTCTATTCGCCGGAAGCCTTCGGCATTTCCCCCACATATGACGAACTCGGCCGGATCAGCCGCCCCGTCCGCTGTTGCTCGCGCGCATGGGCGGTCCATCCCGCTGCACGCGCCACGGCGAAGATCGGCGTGAAGGCCTGGCGTGGAATGGCGAGAGCATCGAGCAGAATCGCCGTGAAGAACTCCACGTTCGTCTCCAGCGGCCGGTCCGGATTCTTCTTGCGCAGCGCGCTGCGGATATAGGCCTCGACCTCGCCGGCAAAGGGCAGGTCGGCACCGTCCGCCGAAAGCCGCCCGATCGCGGCCTTGAGCACGTCGGCGCGCGGATCGCGCACGCGATAGACGCGATGGCCAAAGCCCATCAGCCGCTCGCCGCGGGCGAGTGCGGCATCGACCCATGGCTTGATGCGTTCGCTGGAGCCGATCGCATCGAGCATTTCCAGCACCGGCTCCGGCGCGCCGCCGTGCAAGGGGCCGGTCAGCGCGCAGTATCCGGCGGTGACGGCGGCAAACAGATCGGCCTGCGTCGAGGCCACCACGCGGGTGGTGAAGGTCGAAGCGTTCATGCCGTGGTCGCAGACCGTGACGAGATAGGCGTCCAGCGCCGCGACCTCGCGCGGCTCCGGTGAGGCGCCGCGCAGCATCCGCAGCGTATCGGCGGCGTGGCTCGCATTCGGATCGGGCGCAACCGGCTCGAGCCCCCTGGCACGACGGACCAGCGCGCCTGCGATCACCGGAAACGCGCCGACGATCGTCGCCTCATGTTCCAGCCCGTTCTCCGCGCGCAGGCCCGCGACCGCCGCGCGGAACCCGTCGACGATGCCCATGCCGCGTGTCGCCGGCAACAGCTCCGGCAAACGCGCGAACGCACGCTCGCGCGCCGCGCCCAGGCTCGCCCGCACATTGGCTTCGCTCAGCGTGGTCTTGCTCGCGCCATTCCAGAGCCGGGCGGTGACGCCCTCGAAGCTCGACTGGCTTGCGAGGGTGCCGACATGCTCGCCGGCGATGATCAGTTCGCCGCGCTCGCCATCGACATGGCTCAGCGCGGTCTCGGCCGCGGGAACGCCGTCCAGCCCGATCTGGCTTTTGGTGAGGTGGATGTTCATGACCCAATCTCCTTTGCACTGCACCAGGAGAAAATCAGGCCTCTCGACAGATTGATCAATCTTGATTACATAAATCAATATGAATAATTCCGAGGAACTCTATCTGTCGGCCCGGGAAGCCGCGGCCGAGCTCGCGATCTCGCCGGCCACGCTCTACGCCTATGTCAGCCGTGGCCTGATCCGCTCCGAGCCGACGCCGGATTCGCGCAAGAACCGCTATCGGGCCGAGGACGTCCGCGCCCTTAAGGAGCGCCGGGTGCCGTCGCCGGAGCCGCGCGGCCTGCGCAGCTTCGACGCTGACCTGCCGGTCATGGACACGGAGATCTCGACCATTACCGAGGAGGGCGCGATCTACCGCGGCGTCAATTGCGTCGATCTCGCTGAGAACGACACGCTGGAGCACACGGCGACGCTGCTGTGGGACGTCTCCGACGTCGATCCCTTCACGCCGGACAATCAGCCCCAGATCTCCGACGAGATGCGCGCGATCGCAGAGGCCGCGCGCCGCGCCGCGCCGATCGACCGCGCCATCGCAGTGCTGGCGCTCGCGACCAGCGCGGACGCGCGTGCCTTCACCCGAGCGCCCGATGGCCGCGCGATGGTCGGCGGGCGCATTGTCCGCCTCCTGGTTGCGACCATGCTGAACGCCGAGCCATCATCCGAGCCGCTGCACCAGCAGATCGCGAAGGCCTGGGCGCCAGACAACAAGCACGCGCCCGACCTCATCCGCCGCGCGCTGGTGCTGCTCGCCGATCACGAATTGAACGCCTCGACCTTCACCGCGCGCTGCGCGGCATCGACCGGCCTCAACCTCTATGACTCCGTGATCGCCGGCCTCGCCGCGTTGAAAGGGCCGAAGCATGGCGGCGCCGGCGTGCTGGCCTCGCAGCTCGTCAAGGCGCTGGTCGATCGCGATGTCGAGCCCATGGTCCGCGAGCGCGTCGCGCTCGGCGAGCGCTTTGCCGGCTTCGGCCACGGCGTCTACAAGCGCGGCGATCCCCGCGCGCAGTCGCTGCTGAACGCGCTGGCGCGTGCCGGCGCGCCGCGCAAATTCACGCGCGAAGTGCCGGAGCGGATCGTCGAGGCGACCGGCGAGCTCGTCAATATCGACTATGCGCTCGCCGTCCTCGTGCACGCGCTGCGCCTGCCCCTAGGCAGCGAGCTCGCGCTGTTCGCGATGGCCCGCAGCGTCGGCTGGATCGCGCACGCCAGCGAGCAATTGCAGTTCGGCAAGCTGATCCGTCCGCGGGCGCGCTATGTCGGACCGGCGCCGGGAAGAAGGGCTAGTTAGAATCTCTCTGCGAGCGCGTCGTCCTCCGCTGTCGTCCCTGCCCCGTGCGCAATTGCGCACTAGGCAGGGACGACACCGGCGCACTAAGCCCGCGGCTTGGACGTCGCGGCGAGGCCGTTCTGCCGGCGGCGGTAGTACCAGATGCCAAGGCCGCCGATGATCGCCACGGTCACCACCATCAAGATCCAGATGTGCTTGAACGGATGCCCATGGTGCGGCACGCCGAAATATTGGTGGAAGGCCGATACCGCCAGCACGCCCGGCAGCACATGGGCGGGAGCCCAGACCAGGATCGCCGGGATGTTCACCGCATAAAACGTCGCCGGCGCCATCCCCAGTGCCCCGGCGGTCACGGGCACGAAGGCGCGGATCGGCGGCACGAAACGGGCAAAGAACACGGCCCAGGTACCGAAGCGGTTGAAGAAGCTTTCGCTCTCGGCAACCACGCGCGGATAGTTGGTCAGCGGCCAGGTGTTGAGGATTTCGCGTTGCCGCCGGTGCCCGATCCAGTAGGCCGAGCCGTCGCCCAGCACGGCGCCGATTGCCGCCGCCAGCAGCACCAATTGCAGCTTCAATTCCCCGCCTGGAACCAGCGCGCTCAGCGCCAGAATGATGGTCGAGCCCGGGATCACCGATCCCACCACCGGAACGGCTTCGAGCAGCGCCGCCAGGAACAGGGTCAGATAGGCCAGCCACGCATGGGCCGAAACGAAGGATATGAGCGGATCGAGAAAGGACGTCACGTCGTCTTTCGTGGGGGGCTGGAGCACCGGGGTTCGGACCCTACATCAGTAGGTGCACGCGGTAAAAGTGCCATTCGCGTGGGCAGGCCACGCCTCCCGCCCGAAATTCGAGCGTGATTCGCAAGGCAGCCCTCCAAAAATCGCGTTCCTTGCCTATCTAGATGAAAAGACAATGGAACTTTGATTGGGGCGCGGGCTTCTGCCGGCACGTTGTCTCTGATAAGTTCGCAACCGCACCCAGCCGCAGCCAACGTGCAAATAACTGGTCTCGGGATCGCCCGGGGCCTCGGAGGATTGATGACGACCGCCGCTCTGTCCAAAGTTGAGGAAATTTCCGGTCTGCCCGACATGAAGGTGTCGGTGCGCCAGGTGTTCGGGATCGACAGCGATCTTGAAGTCCCGGCCTATTCCGAAGTCGATCCTCATGTGCCCGAAGTCGATTCTGATTACCGCTTCGACCGTGCCACCACGCTTGCCATTCTCGCCGGTTTCGCCCGCAACCGCCGCGTGATGGTGACCGGCTATCACGGCACCGGCAAATCCACCCATATCGAGCAGGTCGCTGCCCGCCTGAACTGGCCCTGCGTGCGCGTCAACCTCGACAGCCACATCAGCCGTATCGACCTCGTCGGCAAGGACTCCATCGTGGTCCGCGACGGCAAGCAGGTCACCGAATTCCGCGACGGCATTTTGCCCTGGGCGCTCCAGCACAACATCGCGCTGGTGTTCGACGAATACGACGCCGGCCGTCCCGACGTGATGTTCGTGATCCAGCGCGTGCTGGAAGTCTCCGGACGCCTGACGCTGCTCGACCAGAACAAGGTGATCAAGCCGCATCCGGCCTTCCGCATGTTTTCGACCGCCAACACGGTCGGCCTCGGCGACACCTCGGGCCTCTATCACGGCACCCAGCAGATCAACCAGGGCCAGATGGACCGCTGGTCGATCGTCACCACGCTGAACTATCTCGCCCATGACGAGGAAGTGGAGATCGTGCTGGCCAAGGCCAAGCACTATCGCACGCAGGAAGGCCGCGACATCGTCAACAAGATGGTCCGCCTTGCCGATCTCACCCGTAACGCCTTCGCCAATGGCGATCTGTCGACGGTGATGAGCCCGCGCACGGTGATCACCTGGGCCGAGAACGCTGATATCTTCGGCGATATCGGCTTCGCGTTCCGGGTCACCTTCCTCAACAAGTGCGACGAGCTCGAGCGTCCCCTGGTCGCCGAGTTCTACCAGCGCTGCTTCAACGCGGAGCTGCCGGAATCGGCGGTCAACGTGGCGCTCAGCTAGACCATGCCAAACATCACCGTCGAGCGCACCATTGGGACCACCAAAAAGGCTGTGCTCGCCGGGCTCGGCGCCTATAACGACGAGCAGTTCGGGAAGCAGAAGGTCAGGAGCATCGCGGTCTCGCTGAAAGACCGCGGCAAGATCGTCGGCGGCATCGTCGGACACCTCTGGGCCACGGTTCTGTTCATCCAGTACTTCTGGATCGACCAGAAGCAGCGCGGCAAGGGTCTTGGCACGAAGCTGATCGCGGCGATCGAGGACGAGGCAAGACGGCAGGGCGCGATCCAGGCCCATGTCGACACGATGAGTTTCCAGGCGCCGGGCTTCTATCGTTCCTGCGGGTACGAGGAGTTCGGCACCCTCAAGGGCTATCCCGGCGGCGTGACGCGCCACTCGTTTACGAAGTCGCTATGAGCACATCATCATCCAATTCCAAATTCCGTAACACCAAGGAAGCCCCGACCGAGCCGTTCAAGCGCTCGGTGGCCTCCTGCTTGAAGGCGATCGCGAAATCGCCCGAACTCGAGGTCAGTTTTGCGGCCGAGCGCCCCGGTTTGGCGCCGGGCAAAGCGCGGCTGCCGGAGCCGGCGCGAAAAATGACAAAACGTGACGCTGCGATCGTGCGCGGCCACGCCGACTCCATCGCGCTCAAGATCGCCTGTCACGATGCAAAGCTGCATCGCAAGCTGATGCCCGGCAATCCGCAGGCGCGCGGCGTGTTCGAGGCGGTCGAGCAGGCCCGCGTCGAGGCGATCGGCGCGCGCCGCATGGCGGGCGTTGCGAAGAACCTCAGCGCGATGCTCGACGACCATTTCCATCGCGGCAAGTTCGACGAAATCACCGACCGTGCCGACGCGCCGCTGGCGGATGCGCTGGCGATGCTGGTGCGCGAGCGCCTGACCGGCATGGCGCCGCCCACGGCGGCGAAGAAGATGGTCGATCTCTGGCGGCCCATTCTCGAGGACAAGATCGGCAAGCGGCTCGACCGGCTCGATGGCCTGGTCGAGGACCAGACCAGGTTCGGCGACGCCGTGCATGACCTGCTGACCGCGCTCGAGCTCGGCGACGAGCGCAGTGCCGACAGCGAAGACAACGACGACGACGAGGAAAACCGCGACGGCGACAACGACCAGTCAGGCGCCGAAGGCTCGCCCGATTCCGACGCCGCGCAGGAGATGAGCGCCGACCAGGCGCAGGCCTCCAGCGAGGAGATGAGCGAGAGCGCGATGGAAAGCGCGCAGGCCTCGACCTCCGACACGTTCGACGACGGCGAGCTTGGCGACGACGAGACGCCGGGCGAGGCGACGCGTCCGAACGCGCACGGCAAGAACGAGCCGCGCGGGCCGGAATATCACGCCTTCGCGCCGAAATTCGACGAGGTCATCGCGGCCGAAGACCTCTGCGACCATGACGAGCTGGAGCGCCTTCGCGCCTATCTCGACAAGCAGCTCGCGCATCTGCAGGGCATCGTCGCCCGCCTCGCCAACCGCCTTCAGAGGCGCTTGATGGCGCAGCAGAACCGCGCCTGGGACTTCGACCTCGAAGAGGGCATTCTGGATCCGGCGCGGCTGTCGCGCGTGGTGACCGACCCCTATCACCCGCTGTCCTTCATGCACGAGAAGGAGGCGACGTTCCGCGACACCGTGGTGACGCTGCTGCTCGACAATTCCGGCTCGATGCGCGGCCGCCCGATCACGGTCGCCGCGACCTGCGCCGACATCCTGGCGCGCACGCTGGAGCGTTGCGGCGTCAAGGTCGAGATCCTCGGCTTCACCACGCGTGCCTGGAAGGGCGGGCAATCGCGCGAGGCGTGGCTTGCCGCCGGCAAGCCGGCCAATCCCGGCCGCCTCAACGATCTCCGCCACATCATCTACAAGTCGGCGGATGCCCCCTGGCGCCGTGCGCGCAAGAACCTCGGCCTGATGATGCGCGAGGGTCTGCTGAAGGAGAACATCGACGGCGAGGCGCTGGACTGGGCGCACAAGCGCCTGCTCGGCCGGCCCGAGCAGCGCAAGATCCTGATGATGATCTCCGACGGTGCACCGGTCGACGATTCCACGCTGTCGGTCAATCCCGGCAACTATCTCGAGCGGCATCTGCGCCACATCATCGAGGAGATCGAGACCCGCTCGCCGGTCGAGCTGATCGCGATCGGCATCGGCCATGACGTGACGCGCTACTATCGCCGCGCGGTGACGATCGTGGATGCCGAAGAGCTCGGCGGCGCCATCACCGAGAAGCTCGCCGAGCTGTTCAGCGAGACCAACACCGCGCCCACGCATCAGGCCGGTCGCCCGCGACGCAAATTGCATTCGTGAGCACGCAATCGTCCCGCCGCAGCTTTCTTGGCCACGCGGCGGCGGGACTTTCCACTCTCGCACTCTCCCGACTGGCGCAGGCGCAGCCGACGACCGAGCCGCCGCCGCGCACCGCGCAGATCGAGCACGCCGTCACCGAGGCTGTCAGCGTCGAGGTGAACGCGCGGCCGATTCCCAATTTCGAGCCGCGCGACCGCTCGCGCGTGCGCTTCGGTCAGCTGCAATATCGCAGCGGCCTGGTGCTGACCTCGCCCTATCGCGGCTTCGGTGGCCTGTCCGGCATCCGGCTCGATGCGAAGGGCGAGCGCTTGCTCGCGATCTCCGACCAGGGCGGCTGGTTCACCGGCAGCATCCGCTATTCCGGCGGCAAGATGATCGGGCTCGACGATGTCGAGGCGTCCCCGATGCTCAATTCCGAGGGCCGGCCGATCACGGAGAAGCGGTTCTGGTACGACACCGAGTCGCTCGCGCGCGACGGCAATGTCGTTTATGTCGGGCTCGAACGCGTCAACCAGATCCTGCGCTTCGATTTCGCCAAGGGCGGCACGCGCGCCCGCGGCGAGGTGTTGCCGACGCCGCCCGCCGTGCGGAAGTTGCCGTCCAACAAGGGGCTCGAGGCGCTGGTCTTCGTCCCGAAGGGCCAGCCGCTCGCGGGCGCCCTGATCGCCTTCTCCGAGCGCGGGCTGGATGCCGACGGCAATCTGGTCGCGTTCCTGATCGGCGGTCCGTCGCCCGGCCAGTTCAGCGTCCGCCGCACCGAAAAATTCGACATCAGCGATGCCGTGCTGCTGCCGTCCGGCGAGCTTCTCATCCTCGAACGCAAATTCTCCTGGTTCACCGGCATCAACATCCGCATCCGGTCGATCCCCCTGAAATCCATCGCGCCCAACGCGCTGGTCGACGGGCCTGCGCTGTTCGCCGCCGATCTCGGCCACGAGGTCGACAACATGGAAGGCATCGACGCCCACGTCACGCCCGAGGGCGAGACCGTGCTGACGCTGGTGTCGGACGACAATTTCTCGATGCTCCAGCGCACGCTGCTGCTGCAGTTCACGCTGGTGGAGTGAACGTCCGCCCGCCCTTCTCCGACAAACCGTCATGCCCTGCCGCGCCATCCTCGCCCTCGCCCTCATTTTCACGCTCGCCGCGCTGTCGCCGGCCTTTGCCACGGCCGAGCATCGGTATGGAAAGAACGAATACGCCATCATCCAGGGCGGCCGTGCGCCGAATGGGAAGCTGTCCGTCGCAGCCCATGGCGGCGGCGCGTCCGGGAGCGAAGGCTTTCGCATCTACCTGATGGCTGAGCCCGGCCATCGTCGGCTGATGACGCTCGACAATGTCAACGACGACAACATTCTGGACTCGGCGCCGGATGCCTTCCACGCCGCCTGGTCGCAGGATTCGCGCACCGTCGCGGTCTCGTTCCGCAGCGAGCGCCATATCGTCACGCTGAATCTCTACGCCATCGACGGCGGCCGCGCGCGGCTGGTCGCCGGGCCGGATCTGTTCCGCGACGTGACCGGCCGCAGCGTCGACATCAAGACCGACGGCGACATGCGCACATCCGTGCCCGCGCTGACATGGCAGGCGCCGCGCCGCTTTCACCTCACCGAGTACCGCGTGTTCSTGCTCGACGACACCGCGCTCGCCGACAAGCTCGGGCCGCTCGGCAAGGCCAGCAAGCGCGACGGCGGCGGCAACACGATCCAGTTCTCGGCCGAAGCCGACGGCGAACTGTTGCCCGACGGCCGCATCCGTATGGGCAAGCCCGCGCCGGGCAGGTTCGAGGAGTTGGAGTAGGGGCCCCGAATTCGATCGTCGTCCCGGGCTCGCGCTTCGCGTGCCCCGGGATGACAGCGGAGTTCCTGGCAAGCGGCCGAGGGTTATCTCCGCCTTGTGATCATATGACGCGCGCAATGCATGGCGCCGCGGGCGGGCATGTCCGCGGCGCAGCTGGCAATTCGCCGTAGGGCTACTAAACTTCATGCAATCGCTTCCATTCCTCCATCCCCCGGAACTCCCCGCATGAGCGCCCTGTTTTCCCCGATCAAGCTGCGCGGCCTGACGCTGAAGAACCGCGTCGTGGTGTCGCCGATGTGCCAGTATTCGGCCGACGACGGCGTCGCCACCGACTGGCACTTCACCCACATCAACAATCTCGCGCTGTCGGGCGCGTCGATGTTCTGCATCGAGGCGACCCATGTCGAGGCGATCGGGCGCATCACGCCGGGCTGTCTCGGGCTTTACAGCGACGCCTGCGAAGCCGCGCTGAAGCAGATCCTTTCCTCCGTGCGCAAGCATTCCTCGACGGCCATCGCGATGCAGCTCGCCCATGCCGGCCGCAAGGCCTCCAGCGCGCGGCCCTGGGACGGCGGCCAGCTCATTCCGCAGAGTGACGGCGGCTGGCAGACGGTGGCGCCGTCGGCGTTGCCGCACAAGGAGGGCGAGGCCGCGCCGCTGGCGCTCGATGCCGCGGGCCTGAAGCGCATCCGCGACGCCTTCGTCGACAGCGCCAAGCGCGCTGCCCGGCTCGGCATCGACGCGATCGAGCTGCATGGCGCGCACGGCTATCTCATGCATCAGTTCCTGTCGCCGATCTCGAACAGGCGCACCGACGATTATGGCGGTTCGCTCGAAAACCGCATGCGCTTTCCGCTCGAGATCTACGACGCGGTGCGCAGCGTGTTTCCGCACGACAAGCCGGTCGGCATGCGGGTGTCGTCGACCGACTGGGTCGAGGGCGGCTGGGATCTGGCGCAGACCATCACGTTCGCAAACGCGCTGAAGGCGCGCGGCGTCGACTGGATCGATGCTTCCTCCGGCGGCGTCTCGCCGCTGCAGAAGATCCCGCTCGGCCCCGGCTATCAGGTGCAGTTTGCCGAGGCCATCAAGCGCGAGACCGGATTGCCCACCATCGCCGTCGGCCTGATCACCGAAGCCAAGCACGCCGAGGAGATCGTGGCATCCGGCAAGGCCGACATGGTCGCGCTCGGCCGCAGCTTGCTCTACGATCCCCGCTGGGGCTGGCACGCCGCGGCCGAACTCGGCGGCGAAGTCGAAGCCCCGCCGCAATACTGGCGCTCGCAGCCGTCGACGCAAAAGGCGCTGTTCGGCAAGACTACGTTCGGGGCAAGGTAGGGCGCGAGGGGGGCGCTGCAATCACAACTGTCGTCCCTGCCTAGTGCGCAATTGCGCACGGGGCGCAGGGACCCATACCGCGTGATCTCACTATAATGCGCGGTATGAGTTGCCACTGCACAACTTAAAGTCTTCGCCAAATCTCTCCCTGTGGTGATGGATCCCGGATCTGCGCTTCGCTTGTCCGGGACGACAGTGGTGGGTGCGGCGCGGGCCATCGTCCCCTCACTATCCCGCGCCCTCACGCATCCGTAACTCTCCTCACCTTCCACGCACCACAAAACTGGCCTACCCTCCCGCGCACCCAACTCCTCAGGGAGGCCCGCCATGCGGTTTCGTGTTCGCAAGACTGCCCACGTTTTCGAGCGCGTGGGCCTCGCGATGGCCGGCGCGGCGTGCGGGCTGTTCGTCGGCGCCTATGTGGGATCTTCGATCGCCCCGCTGACCACGCAAGGCTTCCTGCTGCTGATGATGCTGCTCGGCTTCGTCGGCTTCTATCTCGGCATCGACACGCCACAGCTGCCCTTTGACGACGCGCACAGCGCGATCGACGCCGCGGAATTCCTCAGCGCCGCCGGCACGCTCTGCGCCACGCTGACCGCGCTCGCCTCCGTCGGCGTCATCGTGCTCCGCCTCGAGCCGCACCTGGCGTGGACCTGGCTCGCTTTGTTCGGCTGGATCGCCGGCGTCGCCATGCAGATCGTCGCCGGCACGAAAGCCAGGATGCGGGCGTAGCTACGACAGCTGTTGGAAAAGGTCGCGCCACAAGCACACCGCGTTCCCTCCCCCCTTGCGGGGGAGGGCTAGGGAGAGGGGTAGCCACACGGCACGCGCCATCGAATGAAGCGAGCCTGTGTTGCATCACCTCGCACGCAGCCAACACCTATTGCTGGGCCACCCCTCTCCCCAACCCTCCCCCGCAAGGGGGGAGGGAGCAGAGCGGAATGCTCGGCGGGATTATTCAGTTGCGGCGAGCACCGCTAAAACACCACGCCGATCCGCGAGCCGCGCTTCCAGGCGATGCGGCAGCGCTTCTTGGTGTTGACGTGGAGCAGCTCGAACCTGTCGGGGATATTCACCTGCCCGCCGAGATCGACGCAGGCGCCGCCGGGCGAATAGTCGATCAGCGTGCAGGGGATCACCGGCGCGCGCGGATCGGTGATGATCTTGGCCTGGCGGGACACCAGCCCGGACGGTTTCACGCGGGCATGTCGGCGCGGATGCATTGGCACTCTCCTCCAATTCCGCGGACGGCGCGGGTGGTCTTGAGCGGCATGATGGAAAAGAGTTGATGCGATCCGACTAAGGGCGGCCCGAGAATTTTAATGAAAAGTAGCAGCGAACGCAGAAAGCGCCGGTAGCGGGGTGCGGCGGTCTCCATCTCCACTGTCGTCCCTGCGAAAGCAGGGACCCATACCGCGTGATCTATGGGTTGTCGGCGGTGGGCGTACCGAGCCACTGGTCCGCGCCAAACGGCTCCCTGTGGTTATGGGTCCCTGCTTTCGCAGGGACGACAGCTGAACGTGTGGCGCGCTCCCGCCTCCCATGACGAGCTTCGGGCGGCACCTCACACTCGCTCCGTCTCCGGCGTCTCCGCTGCCTCCGCATGCGGCCTCACCGGCATCGGCACGGTCACATAATCCTTCGGCAAGTTCACCGGCCGGTAGCCCGGCTCCACCGCCATCCGCTTCAGCACGCTCTCGTGCACATGGGCGCCTTCGGGGATCACGCGCGGCTCGCAATCGGGGATGTAGAAGCCCAGAAAAACCTTCCGCTCCGGCCATTCCTTGTATTTCGCGCTCTTCGGCAGATATTCCAGCACGCGCCAGAGCGCCGTCATCGAATTGTGCAGCTCGCCCACCTTGCCGGTGTAGGCAGGCTCGACGTATTGGAACGGCGAGTTCTTGCGCTGGATGCCCCAGGCGAGCTGGTTCACGGTGCGCGGGTTGAAGTTCAGCCCCGCCTTCGCCGCTTCCTCGATCATCCAGATCAGCGGATATTTGGACTCGCCGCTCTCGATTTCCGGATAGCCGCCGCCGACGTCGCAATGCACGCCGGCGAACCACACCTGCATGATGTCCTGCGGCACCTTCTTCTCGTCGGGCACATAGCGGTTACTCCAATATTCCTGCGGCTCCTTGTACGCCTTGAGGCGGAACATGCAGCGCCGCTCGTCGATCGCGATCGCCTGCCGGAAGATTTTTACGCTCGGATTGCGCAGCGTGAAGGCGAGCTCCTCCAGGCTGAACACGAAGAAGAAATTGTCGCGCCGCGGCACGATCACGCTCGCCACCGTGTCCCAGACGCCGATGAAGTGGATGGTCGGCCAGCGCGTCGAGGTGATGCGCGCGAACTGGGCGGCGAGGTCGAATTCGTCCTTCGGCAGCGGCCCGCTCTCGTCGAAGGCGACATCCTTGAGGTCCTCGATGTCGTTGCCGCGCCCGGTGCCGGAATATTGCTTGTAGGCGACGAGGCCCGAGCCTGCGAGGTTCGCCTGCTCCGGCGAGATCAGCCCGATCTTGTGGATCAGCCCCGCCAGCACCCGCACGGTGTAGGCGCCGCGCGAGAAGCCGAACAGATAGATGCGGTCGCCCGGCGCATAATGCTCGACCAGGAAGCAATAGGCTGACAGCACGTTGTCATCGAGCCCGTAGCCGGTGGCGAGCCCCAGCACCAGATTGACGTTGGCCTTGAGCCGGTGCCACGTCGAAGGCTCCGTCACCGTGCCGACCCCCGGATCGTAAAACACCATCTGCCGCGGCCGCGTCTTGTCGGTCTTGCGCAGGCAGCGATAGAGTTTCAGGACGTTCGAGATGTTCTCCGAGATCTCGTTGCCGGTGCCGTCACAGCAGATCACGAGGTTTTTCGGCTCCGTTTTGGGTTTGTGCTGGTCGTCGTGCTCCACGGTATGCCCCTCCCGGTGATGCTACCGGGGCGAGTATAGCGAAAATAGATGGCAGCGAGGAGACGAAGTCGGCGGCGGTGGCAACGTGCCCCATTGCCCCATCATCTGTTGACATTAACCACCTGTTAACCATGTCGTCGCCTAATGAGGACGGTGGGGGTCACCATGTCGGCCCATATGACGCGACCGAAATTGATGCCTGTTTTAGCCGATCCAGCCTTTCATGCGCTGATCGGGCCGGCGGTTCGCGTCACGGCTGTCCTACGGAGCAAAGCCATGTTCGGGAAGGACGATCTAGTGGACAATCTCAGTCGCGATCTCGATCGTGCGCGCCTGCGCCGCGATGCACTCGCATCCGAAGCCACGACTCTCACGGCTCAGATCGCCGAAATCGAAGCCCGCCTTTCGGAAGAGAAGACCAGGCGGGAGCGTGATCGCGTCTTGGCCGAGATCGAAGCGATAAGAACGCGAATCAAACAAGCCGCCGGCGCGTTCGCACCGGTCGTCGACGGTCTCTCCAGGGCGATCGAGTCGGCCTCGGCCGTCGTGCCCGAGGCTCGCGAGCTCAACAGTTTCATCGTGTCGGTGGCGACCGAAATCGACAGCGTGCTCGATCCCCTGATGCGCGAACTGGATCAGCGCGCGGATGCGGTGCGGGCAGGGCAGGCCGTGCTGGACCTCCCGCGTTCGGCCAATGAAGCACCGCCCATCGAGCCGCCAAAAGACGGCAACGATCGCCTGCTTCGCTTCCCGGCATGGCTGTCTCGCGACAAGGAGCCGGAAAAAAGGGAAACGGCGGAGACCCCGCGCAGCACGGCAGCGTGAACGATCGGCGCGCCGCGCAGATCGGAAGCTCGCCTGCGGCTATCCTTCGAGACGCCCGCCTACGGCGGGCTCCTCAGGATGAGGACGCGTTTCGCGGTGAGATATCAGAGCCTCATATCACAGTGGTTCGGCACAGCCGGGGCCACAAACTCGTCATGCCCGGGCTTGTCCCGGGCATCCACGTTCTTCGTGCCGTGGGAAAGGCGTGGATGGCCGGGACAAGCCCGGCCATGACGCTGTGGGGCATCGCACGCGAGCTCACTAAGACCAAATGCGATCGCCCCGCGCTTCCCCCGCGCCCGCTCAATTAGCGGAGCGGCGCAGGAAGGCCGGGATGTCGAGAAGGTCTTCGTCGGCTATATTGCGCGGAGAGGTGCGGCCGTAGGGATCGAGCGGCTGAGGCGCCGCGCGGCGCGCATATTCCGGATCGGGCCTTGCCGGTTGCACTGCGGGTCGGCCGGCCGCCGGGCGGAGCGGCGGGCTTTCCACCTGCGGAAGCGGCGCACTGCGCTGCTCGATGCGATCGGCGATGCGGCGGCTGTCGTCGCGCAGCCTGCCGGCGAGCTGCGTGAGTGCGGTTTCCACCGGCGCCGCCAGCTGCGCCGGGTCGACATTGTCGATCCCGGTCGCCACCACCGAGACGCGGACGATGCCTTCGAGGCTTTCGTCGAACGAGGCGCCGACGATGATGTTGGCGTCCGGGTCGGCCTCGTCGCGAATCCGCGTCGCGGCTTCGTCGACCTCGTACAGCATGAGATCCTTGCCGCCGGTGATGGAGATGATGAGGCCACTGGCGCGCTTGATCGAGGGGTTCTCGATCAACGGATTGGAAATGGCCGCCACGGCGGCGGCGAGCACGCGCTTCTCGCCGGAAGCCTCGCCCCGTCCCATCATGGCCTTGCCCTTCTCCCGCATCACGGAGAGAACGTCGGCAAAATCGAGATTGATCAGGCCTTCCTTGACGATGAGGTCGCTGATGCAGGCCACGCCCGAATAGAGCACCTGGTCGGCAAGGGCAAAGGCATCGGCGAACGTGGTCTTCGCGCTGGCCACCCGGAACAGGTTCTGGTTCGGGATGATCAGCAGGGTGTCGACCGTCTTCAGCAGTTCCTCGATGCCGGCTTCGGCAAAGCGCATGCGGCGCTGGCCCTCGAAATAGAACGGCTTGGTGACCACGCCGATCGTGAGGATGCCGAGCTCGCGCGCGGTCCTGGCGATGATGGGTGCAGCCCCGGTGCCGGTGCCGCCGCCCATACCGGCCGTCACGAACACCATGTGCGCGCCGGTCAACTGATCGCGGATCGTATCGATGACCTCCTCGGCTGCGGCGCGTCCCAATTCGGGCTGAGAGCCGGCGCCGAGGCCTGCGGTGACCTGGGTGCCCAGCTGGATCAGGCGTGGCGCCTTCGACATGGCAAGCGCCTGCGCGTCGGTATTGGCGACGACGAAGTCGACCCCCTGCAGCCCGGATGTGATCATGTTGTTGACGGCATTGCCGCCGGCGCCGCCGACCCCGAATACGACAATGCGCGCCTTCATCTCGTGAATATCGGTCATGCCAGTCATTCTGTCCTCGCGATTGCTCCGGCAGGCCGGGATGGAGAAGGGTTCGAGTGCTATCTGCGAGCCGCGCGGTCTGCGCCCACGATGGCCGCGGCCAGATGTCCCAATCGACGCGCGGCTCCCGCGGTCGTGCCGCCAGCCTGGCGACCGGTCCGTAAGTCCGCCACTTCGTCTTCCAGTCGTGCCGCCCACGCATTGGCTGCCGCCGTCTCGGCAGCCGCCTGCAGCAGCTCGACGGCCAGGCGATCGGCGCGCTCGCGCTCGCGCTCGAACACGGCCCTGTAGGCGGCTGCGACGTCTTCGAGCCGCGCGATCTCCGCCTTGAATGCTTCGGTCTCCATAGCGTTTTCGAGCGAAGTGGGTACCGGTTCGCGCAAGGAAAACGCGTCAGAACAGGAATCTGGAGCCCCGTTCCGATCTCGTCGGAACGGAAATGGCTCCAATGCCTCGACCCTTGCCAGGGAGGCATCGACGTGGTCCGCCCGGCGGGCCCGTCGCGGGCGGGGCGTGTAGCGGAGTTCGGAGAGATCAACGCTCACCAGGGCCTTGCCGTCATCCGACCGCGAGCGCGGCAARCGGCGACGTCTCGCCAGGGCACGAGCGGCCTCGCGCGAGATATTGAGGCGGGCACTGAGATCGGCATACGTCAACAACGCAACGCACATCGGCGCTTCTCCTGGAGCAAACCGGGAAGGCATTTCGAGCTAATGATGGCTGGACGATTGCCGCAGGCTAGGCTGCGTTGGTTAACGGACGGTTAACGCGCGCGGGGTGTTGTTTACGGGGGCGGTCACCGTGCCGCCCCCGGAATCGTAGAGCGCGATATGCTGCGGCTGCGTCCTGTCGAGTTTGCGCAGGCAGAGATGGAGCTTCAGGACGTTGGAGATGTTTTCGGAGATCTCGTTGCCAGTGTCGTCACAGCGGACGACGAGGTTTTCGGCTCGGATTGGATGCGTGCTCCACTGGATGCGGCTCTGAGCGATGCCAGCGGCTCAGTATAGTTGCACTTAGATTACAAAGCACGCATTAGACGAACGTGGAATATTGGCCGGCGACTCTGTTAAGTAGGTTGGGGAAGCTGGTCCAACTATTAGTTGATCAAGACCTTATCTTGTTTCAGTGCGATTTCTTGATGCGTGGCACCTCACTTCGAATAGAAACTAATCCGCGGCTCTTGTTGGAGCATGTGTCCAGCATCCGTTCTCTAGCTGATCGAGAGAAGGAGGCGCTAGGGTTCTTGCCAGAGGCCGCCTACCGAGATGCGATTGCGCAGCGGCGGCTGTTCGCAATGTTCGCGAGAAGTGCGGATTCAATCGAGATCGCGGGCTTTATTTTATTCAGTGGCGTGTTTCCTAATGCGCGAGTGCAGCAGGTTGCAGTTGCGCCGTCTCATAGGCGCAATGGGATTGCATCGGCGCTTGTTAATGCACTCGTATCACATCTTGAGAACCGCGGGTATTTGAACGTTACCGCTGCAGTTGCTTCTGACTTGGACGAGGCGCAAGCGTTCTATGAGAAGAAGGGATTTGTCGCTAGACGAGTTCGAGATGGAGGTGCCGCACGGCAGCGTACCATAGTGCTGCGATCGAAAGAGTTGGATACAGCGAGCTTGTTCTCGTTGATGGCTCCGCCGACTGCCGGAGACGAATTAGTCGCGAACCTTAAGCTTCGGTCGCCCGGTGCTTTTGAAGCCCCGTTGTACGCGATTGACCTCAATGTTCTATTCGACCTTATAAAGCAACGCGCTCGTTCGGCTGTCGCCAATCGCCTATGGATTTACGCGACCCGTCCGACGGCTGCGGTTGTTGGCATGGCAACCATCGCAGGTGTTAGTCGTGCTCATCCGCGGACGATTTGGCAAAAGCATCGAAGCGAGACCGGCGTAGATTACGCCTCCTTCACGGAATACTTCGCCGGAGCCACGGAAGCCGTTGCAATTCTGCTGGCGGCTGTAAAACAGGTGCAACCGATAACTCTCGGGGAATTGAGAAGAGTTCGCGCGGGCTTTCACCCACCGCAAGTCCTTGTTCGTCTGACTTCCAAGGAAGCGGAGGCCTTGGAGAAACTCGCGAAATCCTGAATAGGCAAATTGGGGTTGCGCTTCATATCCTCAGTCTTCCCCAGAAACAAAAACGGCCGGATCTTTCGATCCGGCCGCGACGCAAAACTCTACTGGCTAAGACTACGCCACGCGACGCAACTTAGCCCCCGCCCGATTTCAAAATTGGATTAGCTGGCCTTCTTCGCCGGCGCGGCCGTCGGGCCGACCTTCTTCTGGATGGCGCGCTTCAGCTCGAGGGCGCGCGGCGACAGGACGTCGGCCTTGGCCTTGAGCAGGAAGGGGTCGAGGCCGCCATTGTGGTCGACGCTCTTGACCGCGTTGGTGGAGACGCGCAGGCGCACGTTGCGGCCGAGCGCTTCGCTGATGAACGTCACGTTGACGAGGTTCGGCAGGAAGCGGCGCTTGGTCTTGATGTTGGAGTGGCTGACCTTGTGGCCGACGAGGGGGCCCTTGGCCGTCAGTTCGCAGCGGCGAGACATGGTAGAAATCCTCTTCTGTCCCCCAAACGATTTGCGGCCGCCATTCTGGGCGCCACGGGGGCTAATTCTGTGTCCTTGCAGGGAGCGGGCGGACGTATAGGGGGGAAGGGACGGGACGTCAAGGTTTTGGGCGGGGATTCATGCTCCGCGGCATCCCCCACAACAGGTGTCATCGCCCGGCTTGACCGGGCGATCCAGTACTCCGCGGCGGAGCGGCTGGAGCCGAGGGGCTACGGCGTACTGGATGCCCCGGTCAAGCCGGGGCATGACGGCGGAATGGGCGGGGCGAGGTGCGCGTCCCTGACACACCCACGATCACCAAAACGGCAATGATTGAAGTGCCTTACCATCACATAAAGGGCGTATTCACCCCCGAAGTATCAAGTGGAGTTCCGCATGCCTCCGCGCCCGGACACATTGTTTGCCGCGGTTTTTGGCTTAAGTAACAACCGTTCGCGCCCCGATTGGATTGTTTCGTGCTCGCATCCCCCCGACTTTGGCCCCAAGGCTTGGTCAGTCCGCGCTCTGCCGGCCGGCTGGCTTTCGCAGCCCTTTGCGGGCTCGTCGTGGCGTGGGGGGCGGAGCCTGTGGCGGCGCAGGGCAAGCTCGAGGCGCAGTATGAGGCGACGCTGGCCGGCATTCCCGTCGGCAAGGGCGCCTGGAATATCGACATCGGGGACGACGTGTTCGCGGCTGCGGCCTCCGGCGGCACCACGGGGCTGCTGAAATCGTTCGCGGGCGGGTCCGGCACCGGCGCCTCGCAAGGTAGGGTGGTCAACGGCGCGCTGGTCGCGACCGGCTACCAGGCCTCCACCACCACCTCGAAGAAGACCGAAGAGATCCGCATCACGCTCGACAAGGGCAATGTGAAGGAGTTCGGCATCGTGCCGGAGCCGCCGGTCGATGCCGACCGCATCGTCGTCACCGACGCGCATCGCCGCGGCGTCTGGGATCCGATGACGGCCTCGCTGCTGCGCGTGCCCGGCACCGGTGACCCCGTGACGCCGGACGCCTGCCACAACGCAGCACCCGTGTTCGACGGCCGCATGCGCTACGAGCTGAAACTCGATTTCAAGCGCATGGAGAGCGTGAAGGCGGAGAAGGGCTACAGGGGCCCGGTCGTGGTCTGTGCGCTCTATTTCGTGCCCGTGGCGGGCTACATCCCCGATCGTCCCGTGATCAAATATCTCGCCGCCCAGCGCAACATCGAGATCGCCTTCGCCCCCATTGCGGGCACGCGCATCCTGGTCCCGTTCTGGCTCAAAGTGCCGACGCCGCTCGGCCCGGCCATGCTGGAAGCCACCAGCTTCATCACCTCGGCCCAGCCGCCAAAGGTCGCCAAGACGCAGTAGGGGCTTTAGCCGCGTACTCCCTCCTTAGACCGTCACCCTGAGGTGGCCGCTTCTTCAGCGGCCCTCGAAGGGCGACAGCCCGCCTGTTTCCGCAGGGGCATGCCCGCCGCATCCGGGCCGTCCATCCTTCGAGGCTCCCGGCGCGATGCTGCGCACCGCGCCACTCGCACCTCAGGATGACGGGGAGGCAGTTTGGCTGGAAAAAAATGTAATTCTTTCAACGGCATGTCTACTGTGCATGGGGTTGTTTTCGCGAAAATGAGTTTGGGGGGGCGTGATCCCGGGAATCCATTTGACTCCTGCCCGATTCTGATTCGACTCCGCGTCGTCCCCAATTTTAAGGAACCGGTCATCGAAACGCTGCTTGTGCGGCAGGGTAAAACTCCATCTAGTGCACAACCAATAAGAGTCCCGCGACATGTGGCGTGAACGGAACAGGCTTCAGCGGGAGTCAGCGATTCGGCCGCGATTCGTTCTAGAGTCGTTCCGAAGCTTAAAGCCAACGGGAAAAGCGTCGCAAAGTGAGACAGTTGCGCGAGGTTTGGGGAGTGCGCTCCCACACGCTCGGTGTCATCGCCCGGCTTGACCGGGCGATCCAGTACGCCGAGGCCGTTGTGGTTGAGCGGACAGGCCGCGGCRTACTGGATGCCCCGGGCAAGCCGGGGCATGACAGCGGAATGCTTGGCTGCAGCGTAGCGTTCGGAGACATGGCCGACACCTCCCAGCCCTCAACACACCCCAAAACAGCACTGACATTCGCCCAAATCGCCACTACCTAATCCCCAGACATGGCCTTCTCCTCTTCCCCCTTCGCCTCCGAGCGCGCACCTGGCGCGGGCGTCACCGCGGTGCTCGGGCCGACCAACACCGGCAAGACCCATCTCGCCATCGAGCGGATGCTCGCGCATCCCTCTGGCGTGATCGGGCTGCCGCTGCGGCTGCTCGCGCGCGAGGTCTATAACAAGATCGCCGCACGGGTCGGCAGCGAGGCCGTCGCGCTGATCACGGGCGAGGAGAAGATCAAGCCGAAGAACCCGCGCTATTGGGTCTCCACCGTCGAGGCGATGCCGCGCGACCTCGACGTCTCCTTCCTCGCCGTCGACGAGGTCCAGATCGCGTCTGACCTGGAGCGCGGCCACGTCTTCACCGACCGCATCCTCAACCGCCGCGGCCGCGACGAGACGCTGCTGTTGGGCGCGGCCACGATGCGCCCGATCATCGAGCGGCTGCTGCCCGGCGTGTCTATGATCACGCGGCCGCGCCTGTCGCAGCTGGAATTCGCCGGCGACCGCAAGATCACACGCCAGCCGCGCCGCACCGCCATCGTCGCCTTCTCCGCCGATGAGGTCTACGCCATCGCCGAGCTGATCCGCCGCCAGCATGGCGGCGCGGCCGTGGTGCTGGGATCGCTGTCGCCCCGCACGCGCAATGCGCAGGTGGAGATGTTCCAGAACGGCGACGTCGATTACCTCGTCGCCACCGACGCTGTCGGCATGGGCCTCAATCTCGACGTCGACCACGTCGCCTTCGCCTCGGACCGCAAGTTCGACGGCTACCAGTTCCGCCGCCTGACGCCGGCCGAATTCGCGCAGATCGCCGGGCGTGCGGGCCGCGCCACCCGCAACGGTACTTTCGGGACGACGGGCCGCTGCGGGCCGTTCGAGCCCGAGCTCGTCAACGCGCTGCAGAACCACACCTTCGACAATGTGAAGATGCTGCAATGGCGCAATGCGAAGCTGGATTTCGCCTCGCTCGGCGCGCTCCAGGTGTCCCTGAACCAGTCGCCCGGCCATGAGGCGCTGACGCGCGCGCCGATCGCCGAGGACATGCGCGTGCTCGACCATGCCGCCCGCGACGTCGAGGTGCGCGATATCGCGCATGGCAAGGCGGCGGTGGAACGGCTGTGGGAGGCCTGCCAGGTCCCCGATTACCGAAAACTGTCGCCGGCCGCCCATGCCGAGCTCGTGACCACGCTCTACGGCTTCCTGATGCAGAAGGGCTGCATCCCCGATTCCTGGTTCGCGGCCCAGGTCGACCAGGCCGACCGCATCGACGGCGACATCGACACGCTGTCGGCCCGGATCGCCCAGATCCGCACCTGGACCTTCGTCGCCAACCGCCCGGACTGGCTGAAAGACCCCGAACGCTGGCAGGGGATCGCCCGCGAGGTCGAAAATAAATTATCGGATGCGCTCCATGAACGCTTGACTGAGCGTTTCGTTGATCGCCGGACCAGTGTATTGATGCGCCGCCTGCGGGAGAACACGAGCTTGAATACTGAAATCGGCAAGACCGGCGAAGTCATCGTCGAAGGCCATGTCATCGGCCGCCTCGATGRCTTCACCTTTGCACCGGATGCGGCGGAAGCAGGCTCCGATGCGAAAGCCTTGCAGGCTGCAGCGCAAGCGGTGCTCGCCGGCGAGATCAACGCGCGGGCCGAAAAACTGGGCAATGCGCCGGACGATCAGTTCGTGCTGACCTCGGAAGGCACCATCCGCTGGACCGGCGATGCCGTGGCGCGCCTGTCTGCCGCGGAGGAGGCGCTGCATCCGCGCATCCGCATCATCTCCGACGAGCGCCTCACCGGTGCGCCGCGTGAGAAGGTGCAGGCCCGGCTCGAGCTTTGGCTCAAGACCCATATCGAAAAGCTGCTTGGGCCGATGTTCGAGCTGTCGAAGGCCGAGGACGTCACCGGCATTGCCCGCGGCATCGCCTATCAGCTGGTCGAGGCGCTCGGCGTGCTCGAGCGTCCCAAGATCGCCAACGAGCTGAAGGATCTCGACCAGCCCTCGCGCGCCGTGTTGCGCAAATACGGCGTCCGTTTCGGCGCCTATCACATCTATTTCCCCGGCCTCTTGAAGCCCGCCGGACGCGCGCTGGCAGCACTGCTGTGGGCGCTGAAGCAGGACAATGTCGATCTGTCCTCGCTGTCGGGCGCGCAGCATCTGGCATCTTCGGGCCGCACCTCGTTCCCGGTCGACAAGCAGCTGCCGCGCGATGCCTATCGCGTGCTCGGCTACAAGCAGGCCGGCGAGCGCGCCGTGCGCGTCGACATTCTGGAGCGGCTCGCCGATCTGATCCGCCCGGCGCTGGCCTGGCGCGAGAACTCGCCCGGCGAAAAGCCCGCCGGCGCGTTCGACGGCCGCAGCTTTGTGGTGACGCAGGCGATGACCTCGCTCACCGGCTCGGCCGGCGAGGATTTCGCCTCGGTGCTGCGTGCGCTCGGCTATCGCATGGAGAAGCGTGCGCCGCTGCCGCCGAAGCAGGTGGCTGCCGCTGCGGAGACGCCGGCTGCCGAAGCAAGCGCAGAGGCTCCGACTGAACCGACCGCGACCGATGACGCCGCCGCAAGCGCGGACACCGCCGCAAGCGCGGACACCGCGATCGAAGCCGCCGCCGAGCCTGTCACCGTCGAAGACGCGCCCGGCATGGAGCAGCACGACGAGCCCGCGCATGAAGAGCCGGCGCTTGAAGCATCGCCTGATGCCCCCGTCACGCCCGAGGATGCCCCCGGCATCGCGCCGCCGGCGGAAGAGGCTGCCGCGCCCACCGAGGCGGTGGAAGCCGCTCCCGCCGAGGCCGCTGCAACGGAAGCCGCTGCATCCGCCGATGCCGCCGCGCCGGTCGAGGCTGCCGCTGCGCCTGGCGAGCCCGAGCTCGTCGAGGTCTGGCGTCCCGGTGGCCGTCACGACGATCGCAAGCCGCGCCACGAGCGCCATCGCCATCAGCGTCACCACAATCAGCGCCCGCAGCAGGCCGGTGCCGAAGCTGGCGCCGCCCCCGCCGAAGGCGAGGCCGCGCAGTCAGCCGACGGCGAGAAGCGCAATGAGCGCCATCGTCACGGCGGTCATCGCAGGGATGGGGCCAGGGATTTCCGCAAGCCGCGCGAGGGTGGCGGTGAAGGTGCGCCGCGTCCAGAGGGGCGCGACGACAAGAACCGCCGCTTCGAGGGCAAGGATCGCGACAACAAGGATCGCGATCGCAACAAGGGCAAGTTCGGCGGCGATCGCGACAAGGGCCGCGACAATCGCGGTCGTGACCGCGACAAGGGCCGCGACCGCCAGGGCGGGCCGTCGCTGCGCCCCTACGCCTCGAGCGCGAACCCGCGCGAGCGCGATCGTCCGGCCGATCCGAACTCGCCCTTCGCAAAGCTCGCTGCGCTGAAAGAGCAGCTGTCCGGTCGCAAGGAGTGATCCCACGACCGAGCGGCAGCGTCTCGACAAATGGCTGTGGCACGCGCGGGTGGTGAAGGCGCGCACCTCCGCGGCCGAGCTCGTTGAGTCCGGCCACGTTCGCATCAACGGCACACGCGAGAAGTCRCCGGGCCATGCGATCAAGATCGGCGACGTGATCACCATCGCGCTCGATCGCACCGTGCGCGTGTTGAAAGTAACCGCTTTCAACGAGCGCCGCGGCGATGCCGCCTCGGCCCGAGTGCTCTACGAGGAGCTGAGCGAAGCAAAGCGCAATTAATTGCGCTTTGAATTCATTTCTTGGTCGATCAAACGCGTAAAGCCGTCATGATCGGCCGTTCCCGACCTTGCGGCGCCGGGCCATCCGCGCTACGCAAGCCGCGACTTTTAAAAGAGCTTTTCGGAGCGTTGGATGACTTACGTCGTCACTGAAGCCTGCATCAAGTGCAAGTATACCGACTGCGTCGAGGTCTGCCCGGTCGACTGTTTCTACGAGGGCGAGAACATGCTCGTCATCCATCCTGACGAATGCATCGACTGCGGCGTGTGCGAGCCGGAATGCCCCGCCGACGCCATCAAGCCGGACACGGAACCGGGCCTCGAAAAGTGGCTCCAGGTCAACGCCGACTACGCCAAAAGCTGGCCGAACATCACCCAGAAGAAAGAATCACCCCCCGACGCGAAGGAATTCGACGGCCAGGAAGGAAAGTTCGAGAAATATTTTTCTCCGAACCCGGGCTCAGGAGACTAATTCTCGCCCAAACTTAACCCTAATACCTTCGTCAGCGCCGAAAACCAGCCCTCAAGACCCCTAAATCATTGATTTTTGCGGGAAATGTGCTATATTGAGCACATTAAGCTGAACCCCCGTCAGCCCAGTTGGCCCCGTTGGGTTCCCGTGAAACCAAATGTCGAACAGGGGCGTGGCAGTTTCCGCGCGCAGGCTGTGTCACAGAAAACGCGTAAAAAGAGTACTTCAGCGAGGGCTTCCCATAAGGAGGCCAAAAAAGTCGCCGCGGCCAGCCGTAGCGCATCCAAGGGTCGGACCGCGACTAAGGCACCGGCTGCAAAGTCCTCGAAGAACAAAAGAAGCGCAATGCCTCACAAGACTGCCAAACCGGCCGCGAAAGCGACCGTTGCCAAGCCTGCTGCTGCCAAGGCTTCCGCTGCCAAGCCCGTTGCTCCGAAGGCTCCTGTTGCTGCCGCCCCTGCCAAAGCCCCCGTTGCTGCTGCGAAGCCGGCCGTGAAGGCTGCTGCACCCGCGCCGAAGGTCGAGGAAAAGAAGGTCGTGACCCAGCGCCAGGGCTTCAAGGCCAACGAATTCGTCGTCTATCCCGCTCACGGCGTTGGCCAGATCCTGGCCATCGAGGAGCAGGAGATCGCCGGTGCGAAGCTCGAGCTGTTCGTCATCAATTTCATCAAGGACAAGATGACGCTGCGCGTGCCGACCGCCAAGGTCGCGAATGTCGGCATGCGCAAGCTGTCCGACCCCGCGCTGGTGAAGAAGGCGCTGGAGACGCTGAAGGGCCGCGCCCGCGTCAAGCGCACCATGTGGTCGCGCCGCGCCCAGGAATACGAAGCAAAGATCAATTCGGGCGACATCGTCGCGATCGCGGAAGTCGTGCGCGACCTCTACCGTTCCGAGTCGCAGCCCGAGCAGTCGTACTCTGAACGCCAGCTCTATGAAGCGGCGCTCGATCGTCTCTCCCGCGAGATCGCGGTTGTGCAGCACTCGACCGAGACCGAAGCGGTCAAGGAGATCGAGGCCCAGCTCGCCAAGAGCCCGCGCCGCACCAACGCCAAGGCGGAAGCCGCCGACGGCGAGGGCGAGGCGGATGCCGACGGCGATACCGATGGCGACGACACCGCCGTCGCTGACGAGGCCGCGTAAGCGTCTCGCGTCGATCGCAAGCAATCAAAAGCCCGGCCGGTTGGCCGGGCTTTTTTGTTTTGAGTGGATCAGGCTTTGCGACGGTGCGACCCGTGCGTTGGCACGGCCACGGGTGTTCAGGCCCAGTGTTAAGGGCATCGCGTCGAGGGAGAGTGTGACGAACTTGTCTCGAGTCACTTCCTGATCAGCGGAATCTGCAAATTGGTTGGCCGGTTCTGCTCGGTGTCAAAGCCACGGCCGTCGATGTTGCGGGCGCCCCAGAACAGGAGGTCGCCCCTGAGATAGACGAGATCATATTCCATGAAGTTCGTGGCCTCGGCGAGACCGAAGGGAGCGAAGGTCTTGCCGAAGATGCTCTGGGGCGCGCCTACGTCCCACGGTGCATATCCGACCGCGGCGACCTTGTTGAGCACATCGGCAAATCCCTGCGCCAGCGGCGTAACCTCGTAGGTCTCGTCGGCAATGAAGTCGACCTTCTGCGCGCCCGGAGCGATGGGATGCGCACCCTTCCACAGCATATGGCCGCCAATCCTGATCCGCGCGAGCGGCACGGCGCTGTAGGGATCGGCCGAGTTGACGATATCGAGCTCGAAACGGTCGGAGGGGAGATATTTGAAGGCCCGCTTGAGATAGAACGGCTTGAGCGTGCCATCGGCGTTCTTCGCCGCGCTCGGGCGCACCTCCGGTGCGATGCTTTCCCAGTCGCCGAGCAGCGCCTGCTTCAATCCTGTCACATCCAGTTCCATGTTGTTTGCCTTTGCCTGCGTGTTGGAGGATTGCGCAGCCGCTTCGCCAGATCCCGCCAGTGCCAGGATCAGCAGAGACGTTTGAATGCACTTGAGCATGTGAAGCTCGCTCCCCTGCGCCTCTGCCTGCCAGGCAGACCTGGTTCACGCCGGCTATACGGGCAGCTGGCCGCCTGGAAAAAGACTTTGTAAGCTGGCCCCATGCCTGCGAGATATGGGAGATCGCGATGGAGCTTCGGCATCTCCGCTATTTCGTCGCCGTTGCCGATGCAGGCAGTTTGACTGTTGCGGCCGAGCAGAAGCTGCACACGTCGCAACCGTCGCTCAGCCGGCAAATCCGGGATCTCGAACGGGAGGTCGGCGTTCCCTTGATGAACCGCAGCGCCCAAGGCATCGCGCTGACGGCGGCCGGCAAGGCCTTTCTCGAGCACGCCAGAATGGCGCTGCTTCAGGCGGAGGCTGCCAAGGAAGCGGCGCTCCGTGCCGCGCAGCCCCCGCAGCCCGCTTTCTCGTTGGGCTTTCTGTCGGGCGCCGAAATCGACCTGCTGCCCGAGGTGGATCGCATTCTGCGCGACGCATTTCCCGGCATCGATATCCGCCTCTCGAGCGATTATTCGCCCTCGCTTGCCAAGGCCCTGATGCGGCGAAAGCTCGATGCTGCCTTCATCCGGCCGGAGGAGCACATGGAAGATCTGGTCTGCCGGCGCGTGCGCACCGATCCGCTGGTCTTCGTCTTTCCGAGCGACCATCGGCTGGCTTCTCAAGCCGCGGTGGCGCCCGAGGAAATCAGGGACGAGACCTTCTACCTACCGTCCAAATCCGCTCCCGCGGTTCGCCGTATCGTTCTGGATTATTTCAGCCGGACCGGAATCGACCTCAAGCCCGACCGCGAAGTCCACAATGTTGTTCACGCGATCTCCATGATCGCGTCCACGCGCGGCGTCATGATGCTGCCGGCCTACACGAAGCGATATCTGCCGGAGACGATCACCACCCGGCCGGTGCGGGGTGAAGCACCCAAGCTTGATCTCGTTGTCGCCTATCACAAGGCGAATCAATCCCCGATCCTGAAGTTGCTTCTCTCCGAGGTCGGCAAGCTCGCCACGGCGTCGTCCTAGGCTCACTTCACCGGCCGCTTCTCGAGCTTCCTTGCCAGTGTGCGGCGGTGCATGCCCAGCCTTCTCGCCGCTTCCGAGATGTTGAAATCGGTCTCGATCAGCGTCTGGTGGATGCGCTCCCATTCCAGCGTCTTGATCGAGGTCGGCCGTGCATCGAGGGCGACTTCGGCGTTGCCTTCGGCCTTGTTGAAGGCGGCTTCGATATCGTCGGTGTTCGACGGCTTTGCCAGGTAGTGGCAGGCGCCGAGCTTGATCGCCTCGACGGCGGTGGAGATGCTGGCAAAGCCGGTCAGCACCACGATCAGCATCTCCGGATCGTGCGTGTGCAGCAGTTCCACGCAGGCGAGGCCCGAGGCGCCGCCGAGCTTGAGATCGACCACCGCGTGTCCAAAGGATCGCTCCTCCAGCACCTTCCGCACCTCTTCGATCGAAGCTGCGAGGACGACGTCGTAGCCGCGGCGCTCGAACGAGCGTTTCAGCGTGCGCGCGAAGCCGGCATCGTCCTCGACGACGATGAGCGAACGGTCAGGCGTCAAAATTTCCTCCGATCGCGAGCGTTGCGAGCGGCAGCGTCAGGCGGACGGTGGCGCCACGCTTCCTGTGGTTCTCGGCGGTCACGCTGCCGCCGAGCTTGCGCACGACGTTCACGACCAGGAACAGGCCGAGCCCGCCGCCGGCGCGGCCCTTGCTCGAGTGATAGGGTTTTCCGAGCTGCGCCAGCATCTCCGGCGCAAAGCCCGGGCCGCGATCGCTGATCGACAGCACGAGATTGTCGCCCTCGCGCTCGGCCAGCAGCTCCACCCATTCGCGCGAGACCTCATAGGCATTGTCGAGCACGTTGAAGATCACTTGCTTCAGCGCGATGTCAGAGACGATCGCGACGTCCTCGCCGAACGTGTTGACGAAATAGAGCGTGCGGGCCGAGCGTGCGTCGCGCCACTCGTTCACCAGCGCGGTGACGAAGGCCGTCACCGTCGTCGGCGAGGAGCCTTCGCCGCGCGCTTCGCCCGCCGACACCAGGATGCCCGTCACGATGGTCTTGCAGCGTTGCAGAGAGGTTTCCATCTCCGCGAGATCCTCGGCAAGTTCCTGATCGGCAGCGAGATCGGGCATGCGGCGCCAGTCGCTGAGGATGACCGACAGCGAGGCGAGCGGCGTGCCGAGTTCATGCGCGGCGCCGGAGGCGAGCAGGCCCATGCGGACGATGTGGTCCTGCTCGGCCGCATGCTGGCGCAATGCCGCCAGATGCGCATCGCGCTCGCGCAAATTCCTGTTGATGCGGGTGACGAACACGACCAGCAGCACGGCGTTGAGGACGAAGCCCAGCAGCATGCCGGTTACGGTGAGACTGTAGGCCTCGCTGATCGGGTTCGGCGGTAGGTCGAGCGGCCGGTAGGCCATGGTCAGCCAGATGAAACTCGCGCAGGTCAGTGCGACCAGCGACCAGGTCGAACGGGCATTAAGCAGCACCGCGCCCAGCGTCACCTGGAGCAGGAACAGCGAGGTGAAGGGATTGGTGGCGCCGCCGCTGAGGTAAAGCTGCGCCGTCAGCGCGGCGACGTCCAGCATCAGCGCGACCAAGAGCTCATTGTTGGTGATCGCGGCGCGATGGCGCACCCAGACCAGGCTCGAGATATTGAGAAAGACCAGCGCGCCGATCACCGCGCTCATCCGGGTCAGCGGCAGCGGAATGCCGAGCCAGAAATGCACGCCGCCGATGGTCACGATCTGCCCGACCACCGCGGTCCAGCGCAGCTGGATCAGCAGCGCCATGTTCTTGCGGTTGGTCTCGTCGTCGGTCGGCGCAACGCCGATCAGCTCGCTGCGCGCGTCCGCCTGCGATTGCAGCGTGACGGCGTCATGCGTCATTCCGTCGTCAGGTAGATTCGACGATCGTTCCAGCATCTGATCCCGTCCTGCGGGCGGTGGCATCCGAGCCGCCGGCCGGTTCGTGGACGAAGCGCTTGCGGCGGAACAGCCCGCCGCCGAATGTGACGAAAAGTTTACCCGCCAGCATGAAAGCCAGGGCAAACCACGTCAGCGCGTAGATCAGGTGGTTATTGGGAAAGCTGATCACGGTCAATCCGCCGATCGGGCCGCCGGTGGTTTGTGATCCGGCGTCAGCATCGACGAAAAAGGGTGCGACATGGTCGAGGCCGCGCGCTGCCGCAATCGCGGCGACATCCCGCGAGTACCAGCGGTTGTGCTGGGGCACGTTGTTCCGCAAGAATCCGCCTTTCGGCTCGGTCATGCGGAGCAGGCCCGTGATCTCGACCTGCTCGTCCGGATTGCCGCTCTGGCGCGTCGATGCGTCGCGCCGCTCGGACGGCACGAAGCCGCGATTGACCAGCACCAGCGAGCCGTCGCCGCGCTGAAGCGGCGTCAGCACCCAATAGCCGGGGCCTTCCTCGGTGACCGCCTGAACCAGCGTCTCGCGGTCATGCAGGAAGCGGCCGGTGAGGCTGACGTGCCTGTATTCGTCGTTTGCGGTGGAGACGGTCGGCCAGGCCGCGGGCGACGGGACCGGCTGGGCCGGGGCATGGACGCGCTGCTCGACGCGGTCGATCAGCGCCAGCTTCCAGGCGCGTCGCTCGATCTGCCAGACGCCGAGTGCGATCAGAAGTGCAAAGGCCGCGAGCGAGAGGACCGTGAGCCACAGGCGCGGACGCGCAGCCTTGCGACGCGCGTCCTTGTCGTTGCCTGTCACGGTCCAAGCCTTGCTCACTTTCAAGCCTTGCTCACTTCCAAGCCTTGCTCACTTCGGAGTCGCGCTCACTTCATTCCCGTCATCTGGTGCATCGGCATCATGTTGCTGTTGAGGTGGTTCATCACCCACAGCGAGCCTGACAGCGCGATCACCACCATGACGATGGTGAAGATCAGCGCCATCATGCTCCAGCCGTTCTCGGACTTGGTGTTCATGTGCAGGAAGTAGATCATGTGCACGACGATCTGCACGACAGCGAAGGCCATGATGACGAGCGCGGTGATCTGCTTGCTCGGCAGCGCGCCGCTCATCACCAGCCAGAACGGGATCGCGGTCAGCACGACCGAGAGCACGAAGCCGAGCATGTAGGTCGAGAACGTGCCGTGGGCGTGGTCGTCGCCGTGGTGATGGCCGTCCGCGTGGGCGGCGTGGGTATCGGTGTTCATCGCAGAACTCCCAGGAGATAGACGAAGGTGAASACGCCGATCCAGACCACGTCCAGGAAGTGCCAGAACATCGACAGGCACATCAGGCGGCGGCGGTTGGCTTCGATCAGGCCGAACTTCCAGACCTGCACCATCAGCGTCACCAGCCAGATCAGGCCGCAGGAGACGTGCAGGCCGTGGGTGCCGACCAGCGTGAAGAAGGAGGACAGGAAGGCGCTGCGCTGCGGGGTCGCCCCTTCATGGATCATGTGGGCGAACTCGGAGAGCTCGATGCCGATGAAGGCGAGGCCGAACAGGCCGGTGATCGCCAGCCACATCTGGGTCTGGGCGATCTTGTTCTGCTGCATCGTCAGCATGGCAAAGCCATAGGTGATCGACGACAGCAGCAGCATCGAAGTGTTCACCGCGACCAGCGGCAGCTCGAACAGGTCCTTCGGGGCCGGGCCGGCGGCGTAGTTACCGCCGAGCACGCCGAAGGCGGCGAACAGCATCGCGAAGATGAGACAGTCGCTCATCAGGTAGATCCAGAAGCCGAGCGAGGTGCTGTAGCCTTCCGGATGCGGGTGTTCGTCGGCGAGATAGAAGAGCGGCTCGCCAGTTTGGGTAGGATTGACAGCGACAGTCATTTACTTGGCTCCGGCGAGCAGTTTGGTGCGCGCGTCCTCGGTCCGGATGACGTCGTCGGCCGGGATGTCGAAGTCGCGGTGATAGTTGAAGGTGTGACCGATGCCGACGGCGAGCATCGCGATGAAGCTCACGGCGGCAAGCCACCAGATGTACCAGATCAGGCCGAATCCCATCGCGGTGGCGAGGCCGGCGAGGATGATGCCGGTGCCGGTGCTGCTGGGCATGTGGATCGGCTTGAACCCCAAGAGCGGACGCTGATAGCCGCGCTTCTTCATGTCCCACCACGCGTCATTGTCGTGAACGACGGGGGTGAAGGCGAAGTTGTAGTCCGGCGGCGGCGAGGAGGTCGCCCATTCCAGCGTGCGTGCATCCCAGGGATCGCCGGTGACGTCCTTGAGCTGCTCGCGCTTGAGGAAGCTGACTGCGAACTGCATCAGCATGCAGAGGATGCCGAGGAAGACCAGGCCGGCGCCGATCGCGGCGATGACGAACCAGATCTGCAAGGACGGATCGTCGAACACGCGCAGGCGGCGGGTCACGCCCATCAGGCCGAGCACATAGAGCGGCATGAAGGCCATGTAGAAGCCGGTGACCCAGAACCAGAACGACAGCTTGCCCCAGAACGGATCGAGCTTGAAGCCGAACGCCTTCGGGAACCAGTAGTTGATGCCGGCGAACGCGCCGAACACCACGCCGCCGATGATCACGTTGTGAAAGTGCGCGATCAGGAACAGGCTGTTGTGCAGGACGAAGTCGGCCGGCGGCACTGCGAGCAGCACGCCGGTCATGCCGCCGAGCACGAAGGTCAGCATGAAGGCGATCGTCCACAGCATCGGCAGCTCGAAGCGGATGCGGCCGCGATACATCGTGAACAGCCAGTTGAACATCTTCGCGCCCGTCGGGATCGAGATGATCATCGTGGTGATGCCGAAGAACGAGTTGACGCTGGCGCCCGAGCCCATCGTGAAGAAGTGGTGCAGCCAGACCAGGTACGACAGGATGGTGATGACCACCGTGGCGTAGACCATCGAGGTGTAGCCGAACAGCCGCTTGCCGGAGAAGGTCGAGGTGACTTCCGAGAAGATGCCGAAGGCGGGGAGAACCAGAATGTAGACCTCGGGATGACCCCAGATCCAGATCAGGTTCACGTACATCATCGGGCTGCCGCCGAAATCGTTCGTGAAGAAGTTGGTGCCGACGTAGCGGTCAAGCGAGAGCAGCGCGAGCACGACGGTCAGGACGGGGAAGGAGGCGACGATCAGGATGTTGGTGCAGAGCGCGGTCCAAGTGAACACCGGCATCTTCATCATGGTCATGCCGGGACAGCGCAGCTTGACGATGGTGCAGATCAGGTTGATGCCGGATAAGGTCGTGCCGACGCCTGCGACCTGCAGCGCCCAGATGTAATAGTCGACGCCGACGTCAGGACTGTAGCCGATGTTCGACAGCGGCGGATAGGCCAGCCAGCCGGTGCGGGCGAATTCGCCGATGAACAGCGAAGCCATCACCAGCACTGCGCCGCCGACCGTCATCCAGAAGCTGAAATTGTTCAGGAACGGGAACGACACGTCGCGCGCGCCGATCTGCAGCGGCACCACGTAGTTCATCAGGCCGGTGACCAGCGGCATCGCCACGAAGAAGATCATGATCACGCCGTGGGCGGTGAAGACCTGGTCGTAGTGATGGGCGGGAAGGAAGCCGTCGGAACCGTTGAACGCGAGCGCCTGTTGCGCGCGCATCATGAGCGCGTCGGCGAAGCCGCGCAGCAGCATCACGATGCCGAGGATCATGTACATGATGCCGATGCGCTTGTGGTCGACGGTGGTGAACCACTCGCGCCACAGATAGCCCCAGAGGCGGAAATAGGTGATGCCGGCGAACAGTGCGCCGCCGCCGAGCGCGACCATCACGAAGGTGCCGACCAGGATCGGCTCGTGCAGCGGCAGCGAATCGAGGCCGAGACGGCCGAAGATGAGCTTGAGAAGATCAGGAGACATGCGAGCTCTCTTTAGGAGTCTGACTTCAGGAGTCTGACTTGGGACGTTGTCCGAGGAAGAAGGACGAGGACTTCAGCGGCGTGAAGATCGGCCGCTTCAGGCCGGCACCGAGCAGCGGCGCGGTGTCGGCGGGTGCCGTGATGGAGGCGGTGGTCCTGCCCTGCGGCGCATCGGGCGTGCAGGTGCCGGCGACGAAGGTCGGCTCCGGCCCGAGCGGGCTGCCGCGGCGGGCGTACTTGTCGTAGGCCAGCGGCAGTGTGTTGTTCAGGCCCTCATGGCCGTTGCCGCCCTTGGCGTCGATCGCCATCATCTCGCTCTGGCACATCTTGCCGGTCTCGACGCACATGTTGAGGATCAGGCGGTAGAGGTCGGAATCGACGGTGCCCCAGCGGCGCACCGGCTCGTTCTCGCTCGGCTTTTCGAGCTGGAGATATTCGGCGCGGCCGAGCGAGCCGCCGGCTGATTTGGCCTGCGCGATCCAGGCGTCAAAGCCCTTGTCGTCGAGGCCCTTGAAGTTGAAGTGCATGCCAGAGAAGCCGGCGCCGCTGTAGTTCGCCGAAAAACCCTTGTAGGTACCGGCGTGGTTGATCACGGCGTGGAGCGACGTCTCCATGCCCGGCATTGCGTAGATCTGACCGGCGAGTGCGGGGATGTAGAACGAGTTCATCACCGAGGAGGCGGTGATGTGGAAGTTGATCGGGCGGTCGACCGGCGCGGCGAGCTCGTTGACGGTGGCGATGCCGTAATCGGGGTAGATAAAGAGCCACTTCCAGTCGAGCGCGACGACATCGACGTCGAGCGGAGCCTTGGACTGGTCCACGGCGCGTTCCGCATGGATGCGGCCGATGTTGCGATAGGGGTCGAGCAGATGCGTGCCCATCCAGGTCAGCGCGCCCAGGCAGATGATGATCAGCAGCGGCGCCGACCAGATCACCAGCTCGAGCTTGGTCGAGTGGTCCCAATCCGGCTCGTAGCGGGCCGAGGTGTTGGACTGGCGGTAGCGCCAGGCAAACAGCACCGTCAGCGCCATCACGGGGACGACGATCAGGAGCATCAGGACGGTGGAGATGATGACGAGGTCGCGCTGTTGCGCTGCGATATCGCCGGCAGGCGCCAGCACGACGTAGTTGCAGCCGCTGAGCGCAGCTGCCAGAGGTAGCAGCGCCAGGATCTTGAGACGGGACACGGGCCGAGCCTTATGAGAATGAGTTTCCTTTGCGGGCCCAAGGGGTAGCTGCGGCGCAGCAATCCGGACATTGGACAATTTGTCCAATGTTGCACTGCGGAATGTTGGGTCAGACAGGGGCAGATTGCCTGGCGCCCCGCCGGGCGGTCGGCTTTGGTTTTCAGGACGTTAAGGGCGCACGAATGGCGACGGCACAGACCCCCGCAATGGCAGACCTCCACTCGGGCGAGCACGGCCACGACCAGGCCAGTCCCGGCGAGATCGCCATCGGCGTCATCATCGGCCGCACCTCGGAATTCTTCGACTTCTTCGTCTACGCGATCGCCTCGGTGATCGTATTCCCGCGCCTGGTGTTCCCGTTCACCAGCGAGCTGACCGGCACCCTCTATTCCTTCATGATCTTCGCGCTGGCCTTCGTGGCCCGGCCGATCGGAACCGTCATTTTCATGACGGTCGATCGCGAGTACGGCAAAACCGCCAAGCTGGTCTCGGCGCTGTTTCTGCTCGGCACCGCCACCGTCGCGCTCGCGTTCCTGCCCGGCTATCACGACATCGGCAGCGCCGCGATCTGGCTGCTGGCGCTGGCGCGTATCGCGCAGGGTCTGGCCTGGGGCGGGGCCTGGGACGGCATGGCTTCGCTCCTGGCCCTGAACGCGCCGCCCTCCAAGCGCGGCTGGTACGCGATGGTGCCGCAATTAGGCGCCCCGCTCGGCCTGACCGTGGCGAGCGCGCTGTTCGCCTATTTCGCCGGTAACCTCTCGGCCGACGACTTCTTCGACTGGGGCTGGCGCTATCCGTTCTTCGTCGCCTTCGCCATCAACGTCGTGGCGCTGTTCGCGCGCCTGCGCATGGTGACGACGGAAGAATATGCTTCGTTGTTCGAGACCCGCGAATTGCAGCCCGCGCGTATCTCCGAGACCGTCGCGCGCGAAGGCCAGAACATCATGCTCGGTGCATTCGCGCCGCTCGCAAGCTTCGCGCTGTTCCACATGGTCACGGTGTTTCCGCTGTCCTGGGTGTTCCTGTTCACCCGCGAAAGCCCGGTGCGCTTCCTGATCATCGAGATCGTCGCCGCCGTGTTCGGCGTCGCGGCGATCGTGGCCTCCGGAATCATCGCCGACCGCGTCGGCCGCAAATCGCTGCTGATGGGATCGGCCATCGCGATCGCGATCTACAGCGGTTTTGCTCCGCAGCTGCTCGATGCCGGCGCGTTCGGTGAGACCATCTACATGGTGATCGGTTTCATCCTGCTGGGTCTCTCCTTCGGCCAGTCCTCGGGCGCGATCGCCTCGAACTTCCGGCAGGCGTACCGCTACACGGCTTCCGCGCTGACCTCGGATATGGCCTGGCTGTTCGGTGCCGGCTTCGCGCCGCTGGTGGCGCTTCTGCTCGCCACCAATCTCGGCGTCATCGCGTCGGGTGCCTATCTGCTGTCAGGCGCGTTCTGGACGCTGCTCGCACTCTGGCTCAGCGGCCAGCGCGAGGCGGGCGACATGGACGCGGGCGCTTAAACCGCGTCCCGCGGACGGGAATAAAATTCAGGCCGGACGATCCTGTTTGCGGCGACGCAAGCAGGAGATCTCATGAACGTCCGGTCCAATCCCGTCCACCAGCAAAGTTTTGCAAGCCTAGTCCTCACCGTAAGCCTGGTCCTCACCATCGTCGCGATCGTTTTCTCGACCGGGCTTGCCCACGCCACCGGCAACGTCGCGCGCGGTCAAACGCTCTACAAGGGCTGCGCAGATTGTCACTCCATCAATGAGAACGCTGTCGGCCCGATGCACAAGGGCGTGGTCGGTCGCAAGGCGGGCAGCGTGCCCGGCTATGATTATTCGGCCGATCTGAAGAACTCAGGGATCGTCTGGACCGAGGACAATCTCGACAAATGGCTGGCCGGACCGCAGGCCATGGTGCCGGAAACCAAGATGTTTTTCGACGTCCCGGACGCGCGGGATCGTGCTGACATCATCGCGTTTCTGAAGGAAAGGGCGCGGTAGGTCGGCAGAGCAGGTCTCGTAGGGTGGGCAAAGCGAAGCGTGCCCACCATCTGTCGCTATCATTACTGATCGTGGGCACGGCGCTACGCGCCTTTGCCCACCCTACGGCACTGTCTTTGTGGCCCGAGATCCCGGGTTCGCGCTAAGCGCACCCCGGGATGACGCGCGCTTTGCGCGCGTCAATCCGCCACGACCTTCACGCGATCCCGCACCTTCACCTGAGCGGTGCGATCGAGCCCGTTCAGCACGCGGAAGCGTTCGGCGGGATGATCGACGCCGGCCATGCGGTGGGAGAGCGATTCCACGGTGTCGCCGGGCTGCACGGTGATGACCTTGATGCGCAGGGGGCGCGCGGCCTGGATTTCGTCGAGCGTCAGGCGGCGGAATGAATTGACGGTCTCGCGCGCGTTGCGCTCGCTCTCGGTCGATTTCTGCCGAGCCGCGAAGATGAAGCGATAGACGTCGCTGCCGAAGCGCAACGCATAGACCTTGAACTGCCACTGATCGCCCTTGGCGGTGGCGGACGCAGYCGGAAAACCGTTGATGGTGATGTCTTCGGTGGAGGCCTTCTCGACGCCCTCCATCCAGCCGGAATTCAGGTAATCGCCGAGCGACTGCTCGGCCGGCACCCTCACGACGTCGAAGCGCATCGCCTGCGAGCCGCCGTCGCGCACGCCGATCACCGCCTGCGCGGTGTTGTCGAGCGTGAAATTGTCCGGCGCCTGGAAGGTGAAGCCGAGTTTCGGGTGCAGGAAGCGCCGGCCGCGGACAAAACCTTCGCTGGGATCCTCGCCATAGACGAGGTTGTCGATCGCGGCGAGGTAGGTCTCGCGGTCACGCTCGGCGCCCTCGGGCGCCGCATATTGCCGTGCGATGGTCTGCGCATTCTGCACGCGCTCGGGGGTGGCCGGATGCGACGAGGTGAAATCCTGCGCGCGCGGATCGAGCGAGGTCTTGCCGACCTTGAGTTCGGCATTGCGCTCCATCGCCGAGAGGAAACGGGCGGCACCATAGGGGTCGAAATGTGCCTTGGCGGAAAGGCCGACGCCGATGCCATCGGCCTCGAACTCCTGGTTGCGCGAAAAGCTCGCCATGGTGAGCTTGGTCTTGGCCAGCGCAAGCGCGGTGAGATCGGGATCGTTGCTCATGTCGGTGACGACGCGGGTGACGATCGCGGCCTGGCGGGCCTGGTCCTCGCGCATCGCGGCGTGCTTGGACAGCACATGCGCCATCTCATGGCTGAGCACGGAGGACAATTCCGAAGTGTCGCTGGCGAGCGCGAGCAGGCCGCGGGTGACATAGAGCTGGCCGTTCGGCAGCGCGAACGCGTTCACGGCGCCGGAATTGAGAATGGTGACCTTATAGCCCTGGTCGGGGCGGTCGGACGCCGCGACGAGCCGGTCGACGGTCTTGCTGACGAGCGATTCGAGCCTGGGGTCGTCATAGGTGCCGCCATAGCTCGCCAAGATGCGCTCGTGCTCCTTTTCGGTGGCGGGGGTCTGCGCGACGGCCGGTTTCGGCTTGGGCATCGCCACGGTCGGCGGGGCCGCTGCGGTCTGGAACCGGTTCATGTCGCCGCAACCGGCAAGGGCTGAGCCCAGCACGAGGCACAGCGCCGCCGGCGCAGCCCGCAGGCGGCGGCGTTCACTCGATACGTGCCGTTCTAGCACCCCATCCACGTCGCTTAACCCGTGCCTGGCCCTCTTTAGGGCCTTACCCCTGTCGGCTCGTTTGCGCCCAGCAACTCGACCTGCCCCGCAAGGCGCACATCGATGCGCGGCCCTGTATTCCCCTCGACCCAGCCCCGGACGCGAATGCGTCGATTCTCCAGGGACTTAAGAGTGATCCCGGCATTCTCGAACGCGGGTTGCGTACGCTTTGAAATAGTCACGGCAAAGCCGCGTGTCCAGTTCCGTCCGAAGTTGAGGTAGGTGATTGCCCCAGCTTGCCGGACCGACAGGACTTTGCCCTCGACCACCATAAAGCGCCCTATCCCGGCCAAAATATCGTCCGGACTTTCCGCGTTTTTTATGGCCGACGCGTCAGCCCAGTTGCCCTTTTTTTGGCGCCGTGCCTCGGTCTCCGCCGCCATCAGGGCCGCCGCGCAGTCCTTGTCCGCGATCTCGGCGGAGACGAGTGCGTCGCCCTGGGCGAGCAGCACAGCCTGGATGGGGGCCTCGCTTTCGCCGACGAAGATGAGTGCGCCCTGACGGCCGTAGCGGTCGGGCGTGTCGTCGGTGCCGCGCAGCGTGACGTCGCGTCCGGTGAGCAGCGACGTCAGCGCCTGCTTCGTCGTTGCGGTTGGCTCGATCCCGGCGAGGCGCACCTCGCGGCCGTCATCGAGACGCACGCCACGCGCGTCGACGATTGCGGCGACGCGGCCGTCGCCCTGGGACTCGAACTGGCACGGTGCGGCGAACGCGGTGTGACCGGCGACGAGAGGAAGTGCGACGATGAGATGAAGCAGTCGCGTCACGGTGCCCGGAAAGGTTGCGTTGTGCTCTAGTTCTAACGCAAACGTGGCGAACCGCGAAGGCTATCGTAGGGTGGGCAAAGCGAAGCGTGCCCACGTCTTTGATTTGTCGCGCGGGCTCGTGGGCACGGCGCGAAGAGCGCGCCTTTGCCCACCCTACGGCAGTTCGCGTGATGCGTCGCCATTGCCTCACACTCGATCAGCGAATTAATGAACTTGCACAGCAATGACGGTGGAAACATTTCGCCGCAACATGCCATTCCGCTTTGCGGAAAACATGTGCGGCAATCATGCGCCCGCAACGCCCTCGCGCTTGCTGCGCACTTGCGCATGCGGCATGATTGCGGCAACAGCTTCAACCAAGAGCAATAACCAAGCCGCCATCAGAGTACGGCGCGATAAGGGAGGTCTTTTTCGATGAAGCATATTTTGTCGGGCATTTTTGCCGCAGCGTTTGCCCTGAGTGCGAGCGCCGCCGCGCAGGCCCAGGACAAGCCGCCGCTGAAGATCGGTGGCATCCTCGACATGTCGAGCCTCTATGCCGACATCACCGGTCCCGGCAGCGAGACCGCGGCCAAGATGGCCGTCGAAGATTTTGGCGGCGAGGTGCTGGGACGCAAGATCCAGGTGCTGGCGGCCGACCATCTCAACAAGGCTGACCTGTCCGCCAACATCGCCCGCGACATGCTCGACAACCAGGGCGTCGAGATGATCTACGACGTCGCGGCCTCGGCCACTGCGCTCGCCGCCGGCGAGATCGCGAAAGCGCGCAACAAGATCATCATGTTCAACGGCCCGGGCTCGATCCGTCTCACCAACGAGGCCTGCGGTCCCTACACCATTCACTACGTGTTCGACACTTACGGCCAGGCCAACGTGACCGGTCTTGCCGCCGTGAAGTCCGGCCTCGACAGCTGGTTCTTCCTCACCGCCGACTACGCCTTCGGCCAGGACCTGGAGAAGGACACCAGCGCCGTCGTGACCAAGACCGGCGGCAAGGTGCTCGGCGCCGTGCGCCATCCGCTCAACACCTCGGATTTCTCGTCCTTCCTGCTCCAGGCTCAAGCGTCCAAAGCCAAGGTGATTGGCCTTGCCAACGCCGGCGGCGACACCGTCAACGCCATCAAGCAGGCGGCCGAGTTCGGCATCACCAAGGGCGGCCAGAAGGTCTCGCCGCTGCTCGCCTTTGTCACCGACATCGACTCGATCGGGCTGGAGACCGCGCAGGGCCTGCTGCTGGCGGAAGCCTTCTACTGGGACCTCAACGATGACACGCGCGCATTTTCGAAGCGATTCGCCGAACGCATGAAGCGGCCGCCGACCTCGGCGCAGGCCGGCGTTTATTCGTCCGTCACGCATTACCTGAAGGCTGTGAAGGCCGCGGGCACGACCGACTCGGCCGCGGTCATCAAGGTGATGAAGGAGACACCGATCAACGACTTCTTCGCCAAGAACGGCAAGATCCGCGAGGACGGCCGCATGATCCACGACATGTACCTGTTTGAGGTCAAGAAGCCGTCGGAGTCCAAGGGCCGCTGGGACGACTACAAGCTGCTCGCCACCGTGTCCGGCAACGAGGCGTTCCAGTCGCTGGAGCAGTCGCGCTGCCCCCTGGTGAAGAAATAGAGATCGTCATTGCGAGCGAAGCGAAGCAATCCAGAGATGTTTCCGCAGAGACGGTCTGGATTGCTTCGTCGCTTCGCTCCTCGCAATGACGGGTGTGGCTGAGGCTCGAGCAAAACAACAACAAGGGAGACGTCCCATGAACGACATGGTCCTGCAAAAGCTCGAAGGCGGGCTGCTCACCATCACGATGAATCGCCCGGAGCGGAAGAACGCGCTCAACCCCGACATGGTCGCAGGGCTGGTCGAGGCCGCGCGGCGCGCGGCCGACGATCCCGAAGTGYGCGCGGTGCTGTTCAAAGGCGCAGGCGGCTCGTTCTGCGTCGGCGGCGACGTCAAGTCGATGGCGGCAGGCCGTGCGCCGCTGCCGTTCGAGGTGAAAATGGCGAACCTGCGACGCGGCATGGAGGTCTCGCGCATCCTGCACCAGATGCCGAAGCCCGTGGTGGCGCAGCTCGACGGCGCGGCAGCCGGCGCCGGCCTTTCCATGGCGCTGTCCTGCGACCTGCGCATCGCCAGCGAATCCTGCAAGATCACGACCGCCTTCGCCAAGGTCGGCTTCTCAGGCGACTACGGTGGCACCTATTTTTTGACGCAGCTGCTCGGCAGCGCGCGGGCGCGCGAGCTCTATCTGATGTCGCCGGTGCTGACCGCGAAGGAGGCGCATGCGATCGGCATGGTGACGAAAGTCGTTCCCGACGCCGAGATCGATGCCGCCGCGCACGAGCTCGCGCTGTCGCTGGCGCAGGGCCCATCGATCGCGCTCGGCTTCATCAAGCGCAACATCAACAACGCCGAGCATCTGGCGCTGGAAGATTGCTTCGACGGCGAGGCGATCCATCACACCCGTTGCAGCGACACCGAGGATCACAAGGAAGCCGCGAAGGCCTTTGTCGAGAAGCGCAAGCCGACCTTCAAGGGCGCATGACGATGGCGCCTTATATGCGGCTCCGGCAGATCTGCCTCGTCGCGCCGCAGCTCACGCCTGTGGTCTCCGACATCGCCGGGATCATGGGCCTCGACGTCTGCTACCGCGATGGCAATGTCGCCAAATACGGCCTGGAGAACGCGCTGCTCCCGGTCGACACGATCCTGCTGGAGGTGGTCGCGCCGTTCAAGGGCGGCACCACCGCCGGCCGCTTCATCGAGAAGACCGGCGGCCGCGGCGGCTATATGGCGATCTTCTGCTGCAACGATCCGGACGAACGCGGCCGCAACGCCAATGCGATGGGCGTGCGCACCGCCAACGTGATCGACCACGCGCCCTATCACGGCGTGCAGCTCCACCCCCGCGACTGCCGCGCCGCCTTCATCGAATTCAACCATACCAAAGGCAGCGACGATATTCTGGGGCCGTACCCGCCCGCAGGGCCGGACTGGCAAAAGTTCATCCGCAAGGATGTGACGCAGGCGCTGACGGGCGTGGAGATGCAGAGCCCGGATCCTCAGGGGCTCGCGGAACATTGGGGGAAGATCATCGGGGTCGTACCGAGTGGCGGCGCCGAATTGAAACTGCCCAATGCCACCTTCCATTTCGTGAAGGGCGCCAGCGAGATCATGAGCGCGCTGGAGTTTCAGGTGGCGGATGCCGCAAGCGTGCTGCATGCCGCGAAGGCGAAGGGGCTCGCGGTTGCGGGGAACGAGTTTTTGCTCGGCGGGGTGACGTTCCGGCTTGCGGCTTGAGCGGTTGCCTCACGCACCGCTGTCGTCCCGGACAAGCGAAGCGCAGATCCGGGCCCCATAACCACAGGGAGTGGTTTGGCGAAGACTCGTGTTGACCAGCTTCGCGCCACAACTCCTCCCTGTGGTTATGGGTCCCTGCTTTCGCAGGGACGACAGGGAGGTTGTGGCAACGCCAAAGTAATACGGCGAGACGCCGCCGCAATCACCTTCCCTTAAAATTCGCCGCGCGGCGCTCTTCCGTCGCCTTGACGCCTTCCTTGAAGTCTTCCGTCGCCCGCAAGCGCGTCTGCTCGGCGAGCTCATGATTGGTCGCGGCCATCACGCGGTCGGCGAGGTTGGCGCGCATCGTGGCGCGGGTGGATAGGAGGCCGAGCGGGGARCATTCGGCGATCTCGGCAGCGAGCTTCATCGCGCCGGCCTTCACCTGGTCCTGCGGCACCAGCTCGTTGGCGAGGCCCCACTTCACCGCCTCTTCGCCGGTGACGCGGCGGCTGGTGTAGAACATCAGCTCGGCGTTGTTCTTGCCGATCAGCTCGGGCAGCGTCACGGTCAGGCCGAAGCCAGGATGGAAACCGAGCTTCGTGAAGTTCGCGGAGAAGCGCGCTTCCGGGCAGGTGACGCGGAAGTCGGCCGACACTGCGAGACCGAGCCCGCCGCCGATGGCCGCACCCTGCACGGCCGCGACGATCGGCTTCTTGGCGCGGAAGATACGCACGGCCTGGATGTAGAGATGGTTGATCGGGCCGAGGTTGTCAGCCGGGTCGCCCTTCTTCTCGGCCTCGCGCGCTTCCTGCGCCTGGCGTGCCGGATCGCCAAAATTGGCGCCGGCGCAGAATGCCTTGCCTTGTGCCGACAGCACGGATGCGCGGATCTCGATGTCGCGATCGAACTCGTCGAGCGCATCCGCGATCTGGTTGATCAGCGAGATGTCGAAGAAGTTCAGCGGCGGGCGGCGGATCTCGATGGTGCCGACGTGGCCAACTTTTTCGACGCCGATATCTTTATAGGTGCTCATGACGATCCTCGATTGAATTAGCGCAAACCAAGTCCGCGCGACTAGCGCAGGCCAAGTCCGCGCGCGATGATGCCGCGCAGCACCTCGGTGGTGCCGCCCTGGATGGTGAGTTTCGGTGCGGTCTTGATGGCGAAGTCGAGTTGCCGCTCCAGCGTCTCGCGGTTGGTCGCGGTCTCCTCGACGAAGGCGGCGAGATCGCGCACGCGGTGCGGAAGCTGCTGCTCCCAGACCGTGCCGATGTCCTTGACGATGGAAGCTTCCACCACCGGCTCCTTGCCGGCCTGCAGCATGCCGGCAACCGAGACCGACATGCGCCGCATGGTGTGGAGCTGCGCCACGAGACGGCCGATGCCTTCGGCGCTGCGCGTATCCGGATTGGGGCCGACCGCGCGCACCAGCTCGGTCAGCACGTAATAGGTCTCCAGAAAACGCTCGGGGCCGGAACGCTCATAGGCGAGCTCGCTCGTCGCCTGCTTCCAGGCGCCGTCGACTTCGCCGAGCACATGATCATCGGGCACGAAGAAATCGGTGAAGACGACCTCGTTGAACTCGTACTGACCGGTGATCTGGCCGATCGGGTTCACCTGGATGCCCGGCTGCTTCATCTTGACCAGAAACTGCGTCAGGCCGTGACGGCGGTTTTCCTTGGTCGGCTGCGAGGTCCGGAAGATCGCGATCATGTAGTCGGCGATGTGCGCCGACGAGGTCCAGATCTTGGTGCCGTTGATGAGGTAGCCGCCGTCGGTCTTGGTCGCGCGCGTCTTGGCCGCGAACAGGTCGGAGCCGGAGTTCGGCTCGCTCATGCCGATGGCAAAGCAGATCTCGCCGCGGCAGATGCGCGGCAGGATATCCATCTTGATGTGCTCGGGCGCGTATTTGATCAGCACCGGCCCGCTCTGGCGGTCGGCGACGAAGAAACGCCGCGTCGGCGCGTTGGCGACGCGCATTTCCTCGGTCACCACGTAGCGTTCGAGGAAGGAGCGCTCCTGGCCGCCATATTTCTTCGGCCAGGTCATGCCCAGCCAGCCCTTGGCCCCGACTCGGCGGGAAAATTCCGGCGCGTCGGTGTCTTCGCGGTTGGGCTTGTGCGGATCGAAGGTGCCGGCCGCGATTTCCTCGGCGAGGAAGGCGCGCACTTCCTTGCGCAATTGCTCGCACTTCTCGGGCAGGCGGATCGGATCGAAACGGAGGGCAGCGGTCATTGTTGTCTCGTCCCCTGATCAGCGCGAAGCCACGAGCGGCCACAATTCGTCGGCGCCGCGGTTTGCCACCAGCTTGCCGAGCTCGACGGCCCAATGGCTCTCCGAACCGAAATCATCGCGCCAGGCCAGCGCCCGCAGCGAAAAGCGGTGCAGGATGTGCTCGCTGGTGAAGCCGATGGCGCCGTGCACCTGATGCGCGATGGCGCCGCCTTTCTCCGCGGCTTCCGCGCAGCGGATCTTTGCCGAGGCGGCTTCGAGGTAGACCTCGTCGTCGAATGACTTTGCGCTCGCGATGGCGTCGGCCGCCGACGTCGCGGCCGCAAGCGCCGCGGCGGATTCGCCGGCGAGACGGGCGAGGTTGTGCTGCACGGCCTGAAACTTCGAGATCTTCTTCTCGAACGCGACGCGCTCGTTGGAATAGCGCACGGAGATGTCGAGCATCGCTTCCAGCGCGCCCGCGATCTGAAGGCTGCGCGCGACGCCGCCCATCAGCATGAGCGTGGTCTGGTCGAAGCCCTTCGCGGGCTTGACGGTGACGGGCTGGACCTTGTCGAGCGTCACGGTATCGCTGTGGTCGTAGCCGACGTTGAGTCCGGATTCGATCCGGCCCTTGCTCGCATCGACCAAGGCAATCGAGATACCATCCTTGCCGTGCGCCAGCACCGCAAAGTGCTTCGCCGCCTTGGCAAAGGGCACGCCGCGGGCGCGGCCGGAGAGCGCGCCGTCGGCATCGAGCGTGATGCGGTCCTTCGGGCTCGCCGGCAGCACCGTCATCTCACCTTCCGGTGAGGCGATTTTCGCCTGCGCAAGCAGCCAGCCTGCGAGCATGGTCTCGGCCAGGGGAACCGCGACTGCGAAGCGGCCGGCGGCGTTCAGCAGCGCAAAACCGTCGGCAAGGCTGGCGCCGGAGCCGCCGAGATCGTCAGGCACCCAGGACAAAGGCAAGCCGGCTTCGCTCAGCGCCTGCCACAGCGGCGCCTGCCACGAACCCTTCTTGTCGTTGTTGATGGTCTGCGGATCGGCGAGATCGGCGAAGATTTTCTCCGCGGTCTCGACGACGATATTGTCACTCTCCGCCACAGCGTTCCCCGTGTTTTGCCATTGGCGCGTTCCGCCCGGTCGGTGCGGCGCGCGGTCTCTTCTTGCGCCCGATGATCTGAAAAAGCCATGGCCCTGACAAGCGTTGACCGCAGGCCCATCTGCGGCTCCGGCATGGGCGCAAGAGCTGCTATGGACTAATTCCGCTTAGCGGAGTTTGCTCGATTTGCAGGGCGCGGCAAACTCGCTAAACAGGGCCAGCTGCTTAAGGCTTGCATTCAATCAAGGGGAAGGAAATCCGGATGGCAAAAGACGGCTTGTGCGCAATCGTGACGGGGTCCGCATCCGGACTTGGTGCAGCGACCGCGGAAATTCTCGCGCGGAGCGGGGCGCGGCTCGTCATCAACTATTCCTCGAGCCAGAAGGAAGCCGAGGCCACGGCCGAACTCTGCCGCAAGGCGGGGGCGGCGGAAGTGCTGGTCGCGCAGGGCGACGTCTCGCGCGACGAGGATTGCCGCAAGATCGTCGCGGCAGCCAGCGGCTGGGGCCGGCTCGACGTGCTCGTCAACAATGCCGGCATCACCAAGCATGTTGCGCATGCCGATCTCGATGGATTGTCGGCTGAAGATTTCCAGCGCTTGTACGGCGTCAACACGATCGGCCCGTTCCAGATGGTGCGCGCGGCGCGCAGCCTGCTCGAGGCCGGCGCGAAGGCTTCGGAGCGGCCGTCCGCCGTGGTCAATGTGTCCTCGGTTGCCGGCATCAGCGGCGTTGGCTCGTCGATCGCCTATGCCGCGAGCAAGGGCGCGCTCAACACGATGACGTTGTCGCTGTCGCGCGCGCTGGCGCCGCTGATCCGCGTCAACACGGTGTGTCCCGGCTATATCGACACGCCCTGGTTCACCAAGGGCCGCGGCGAGGCCGGCGCCAAGCAGGTGCGCGACAGCGTGGTGGCGAAGGTGCCGCTGAAGGTCGCTTCATCCGCCAATGACATCGCGCAGCTCGTCTGCTTCCTGGCAACGCCGGCGTCGAGCAACATGACCGGCGAGGTCGTGCGGATGGATGCGGGGATGCATCTGATAACTTAATTCGTCATTGCGAGCGAAGCGAAGCAATCCAGAGAGCGTCCGCGCGGACAGTCTGGATTGCTTCGTCGCAAGGGCTCCTCGCAATGACGGAGTGCGAGGGCGGCGTCGTGCCCGACGTCCCGCACCGCTACCCTTTGATCACGCCGCTCGCGACCAGCCGGTGCCAGATGAACAGCACCACCACCGCGCCGATCGTGGCCATGATGAAGCCGGCGCCCTGGTCGGGGCTATAGTGCCCGATCGCCTGTCCGATGAAGGTCGCAAGAAACGCACCGGCGATGCCGAGGATGGTGGTGAGGATGAAGCCGCTCGGGTTGTTCGGTCCCGGCGCCAGCCAGCGCGCGATGAGGCCGGCGATGAAGCCGACGACGATGATCCACAACAGGCCGCCCATGCTCATGTCAGTGCTCCCCTTCCCGAGAATGCGTAGATCAAGGTTCGATTAAAGCCTGCCCGAGAGCTCGTTCTCGGTCGGCAGCCGTCCGTCCGGCGTCAGGTGGTCGATCACCTGTGGCAGATACTGGCTGAGGCCGGAGAGCAGCTCGTCGCGCGACAGGCCGCTCTGGGCGGACAGGCTTTGGATCTGGTCGGCGCCGAGGGCGCTGGCGAGATCGCCGGGCGCGATCGCCTTGTTCTCGCCCTTGCCGACCCAGGTGCTCGCGGTCTCGCCGTGGCCGCCCTGCTGGAGCTGGTTGAGGAGATCGCCGAGACCGCCGCTGAGCACGGTGCCGGCGGCGCCGCCCGCGAGCAGGCCGCCGAGGCCGCCCTTGAGCAGATCGCTGAGGCCGCCGCTACCACCGGGGCCGCCGGGAACAGCGCTGCTGCCCGTATTGACAGGCGTCGGAGGCGGCAGTGGCGAGCGCTGCTGCGGCGCTGGCGCTGCGTCGGGCTGGCCAGCCGTCAGATGCTTGAAGGCCTTCCAGGCGATCAGGCCGAGCAGCGCCATGGTCATTGGCGACATGCCGCCGGAGGATTGCTCAGAGCTGGGCGTGCTCGGGCCGCGGGGGCCGTTCTGCATGCCGTTGAGGACGTCGAGTAGACCCATGGTGCTCTCCTTTGGCGTTCTCGTCGGCGAGTTCTCGCCGGTGACAGCCCCCGGGGCAAAAACATATGAGGCTCTCATGACGGTTACAAGGCGAATGCACCGCAACCAATGGGCAGCCGGCGTTGCCTCTGCTATCGAGGGCAGGTCATTCAAGGGAGCAAGGTCAGGTGGTTGCGGATCGACCGATCGTGGTGGCCGGCGCGGGCGCCATCGGCTGTTTCGTCGGAGGCCAGCTGGCGGCCGGAGGGCGCCGCGTCGCGCTGCTGGTCAGGCCGCGGGTCAAAACCGAGATCGAGCGGTTCGGCCTGCGGCTGACCGATTTCGACGGCTCCGAGCAGAAGCTCGGCGCGGGCCAGCTCGCGTCGTCGGAGGATCCCGCGATCTTCCACAACGCCGGCATCGTGCTGGTCACGGTGAAGAGCGCCGACACCGCCGATGTCGCGGACCAGATTGCCCGGCACGCGCCGCAGGACGCCGTCATCGTCTCCCTGCAAAACGGCGTCGGCAATGTCGCGGTTCTGCGCGGGCGGCTCGGCGGCCGGCGCGTGCTCGCCGGCATGGTGCCGTTCAACGTGATCGCGATGGGCGAGGGACGCTTCCACCGCTCGACGTCCGGCGACATCCATGTCGGCGCGGATGAGGCGAATACGGCCGCAGCGCTGTCGGTGCCCGGCCTCGCCATGCGCGCAAGCCGTGACATCACCGGCGTGCAATGGGGCAAGCTGATCATCAATTTGAACAATGCGCTCAGCGCGCTGTCCGACATGCCGCTCGCCGCGCAACTGGCGAACCGCGACTGGCGACAACTGTTCGCCGACCAGATGGCCGAAGGCGTGACTGCGATGAAGGCCGCCGGCATCACGCCGGTCTCGGCGACGCCGATCCCGCTGAGGTGGACGCCGACCCTGCTGAGGCTGCCCGATGTGATCTTCAATGCGATCCTGGGGCGCACGATAAAGATCGATCCCGAGGCGCGCTCCTCGATGTGGCAGGACCTGAAGCAGGGCCGCAAGACCGAGATCGACTATCTCCAGGGCGCAGTCATCGCGCTCGCCGAGCAGAACAACGTCGACGTGCCGCTGATGCGCCGTATTGTTGCGCTGATCAAGCAGGCCGAGGCGGCAGGCAATGGTCCGCCGCGGCTGACGCCGCAGCAGATCCGCGGCGTGGCCTGAGGGCGAGCCGGGCGGCGGGAGGAGCAACGATGCGGCGTTATCTGGTGATTGGGCTCGCGCTGGCCGCGCTCTGCGCCGCGTCGACGCTGGCCTACGCAAGGCCACCAACGGTCGTGAGCTCGCCCAGCTATGACAGGCGGTTGCAGGAGAGCAGGTCGCAGTTGGGCAATTCGCCGACGACAGAGCCCACGCGTGCGCCGGTGGTCAAACCGAAGCGCAGCAAGAAGAAGCAGCCGAACTGACGCCACACTCTCGCTGTCGTCCCGGATCAGCGCTCCGCTTGTCCGGGACGACAGCGGAGTTTGCTGCGCGAGAAGCTTACCCCTTCTTCGCCGGCTTGCTTGGCGCCGGGGTGAACAGCTTCTTCAGATCGCTCAAGCTTTCCGACAGCCGCGGCCATTCGCAGGAGAACGAGCCCTTGGTGCAGGGCGCGCCCTTCGGTCGCGGGCTGACGGACTGCTGCACCTTCGGCCGCTCGACCGGGACAGGCACGCGCGCGACCGGGACGGACACGCGCTCGACCTCGGTTCGCAGTGCGACCTGCTGCTGCCGCGCTTGTTCCTGCTGCTCGCGCTGCTGACGCGCGGCAGCTTGGGCGGCTTCATTGCTGCGGCGCTGATTGGCGAGATAGGCAGTGTAGGATTCGTCGATCCTCTTCTGCTCCTCCGGCGTCGGATTGGGACCTGCGATGTCGAAGGTGCGGTCCTGGAGGAAATCGTAGTAGGAATAGCCGCCGCCTGGCTTGCGGCGGCCGGCGAACTTGGCGTTGCAATCGGCAAGCGCAGCCGTCTTCTCGGTCTTGTTCGCGGCCTTCTCGGCGGCGTCGGCGCATTCCTCGAAATCGACCGGCGCGCGCTTCCACCACTGGGCGTGGGCGTGCAACGGCGTCAGCAGAAGAAATCCTGCTGCGGCAACGACTAGCGCCGCACGACGCGATGCAACTACGTCCGACATTCTACGAGAGCATTCCTTGCAAAACTCAACCCGAACTGAGTCGGGTCCGATTTTTGCCCCTTTATCGCCGGCTTGTCACCCGTGGAACTCGGGAATTTCATGACTGCAATGCTGACATTTTTTGCTTGACGTGGCGCGGGAGTCACAGCCGCGCGGCACATGATCGGCTTAGACTTTATTGGTTTGAATTCGAAGGGGAATATCCGTCATGAGAGCGTTGGCCCGTCTCGCCGCAATCACATTGGCGTTCATTTCCAGCCATGCGTTCGCAGCGGACGAGGAGGCGCCCAACCGCAGGCCGGTGAGGGCGATCGCCGACGCGCGGCTCTCGGTCGGCGGCCAGGGAATGCTGCCGCTCTATCTCTCCAGCGACTGGTCGCTGCCGCTGCCGGCGATCTCGCGCGCCATCATCGTGCTGCACGGACGCCTGCGCAATGCCGACGAATATTACATGTCGGCCCATACTGCGCAGGTTGCCGCGGGCGACGACGGCAAGAGCGCGCTGATGATCGTCCCGCAGTTTCTGGCGGAGATCGATATCGACGCGCACAAGCTGCCCGCGGATACGCTGCGCTGGTCGCTGGAGGGGTGGGAGGGCGGCGACGCCGCGCTGGCGCCGAATCCGGTCTCATCCTTCGATGCGCTCGATGCGATCCTCGTAAAACTCTCGGACCGGCGCATCTTCCCGAATCTGAAGCAGGTCGTCGTCGCCGGCCATTCCGGCGGTGGCCAGGTCGCGCAACGCTATGCCATTGCCGGCAAGGGCGAGGCGGCGCTGTCGCGCCAGCATATCGATGTCCGCTACGTCGTCGCCAATCCCTCCTCCTACGCTTATTTCAGCAACACGCGGCCCGTGCCGGCGATCGCCGCATCCTGCCCGGGCTACAACAATTGGAAATACGGCATGGACGGGCGTCCGCCCTATCTTGCGAACGCAACGCCGATAGCGCTGGAGCAGCGCTATGTCGAGCGCGAGGTGATCTATCTGCTCGGCACGCTCGACACCAATCCGAAGCATCCCGCGCTGGACAAGAGCTGCATGGCCGAGGCGCAAGGTCCCACGCGCTACGCCCGCGGCCACGCCTATGCGGATGCGATGGCCAAGCGCGACCGCGGCACGCCCAATCACCGGGTCTGGGACGTCGCCGGGGTCGGCCATGACGGCGACAAGATGCTGACCTCGAAATGCGGCCTCGCGGCGCTGTTCGATATTCCGGGCTGCGGGGCCGAACGCTGATGCGGACGTCTTGAAGGCAGGTCCCTTGAAGCGTTGGCTCCGGCTGTTACACTTCGTCTCGCGACGCCTCATCCTGAGACGACGCCAAGAAGACGAAGTGGAAACACCTGATGCTGCTGCCCCTGTCCGACGTGCCTCGCTGGTATGCTCAACGCAAACCGCAAGGCACGATCGCCGTCCGTCACGGGCAGGACACGCTGACATGGGACGAGCTCGAACGCGGCGCCAATCGGCGCGCGCGGGCGTTCATGGCCAAGGGCGTCAAGCCCGGCGACTTTGTCGCAATCGGTTTGCCTAACGGCAACGCGTTCTTCGAGACCTCGTTTGCGGTATGGAAGTGCGGAGCGACGCCGACCTCGCTGTCGTGGCGGCTGCCGCGCGGCGAAGCCGCCGCGGTGCTCGACATCCTGAAGCCCGCGCTGGTGGTCGGCGGCGAGGCCGACTGGAACGCGCCGAACCGCCTGCCGGCGGATTTCGTGCCGGAAGGTTTTTCGGACGAGCCGCTCGATCCGCCGGTGGCGCGCTACTGGAAGGCCATGACCAGCGGCGGCTCGACCGGCCGGCCAAAGGTGATCCTCGATCATCAGCCGGCCGTGACCGACACGGTCGCCGCGCCGCCGCTCAACATTCCCTTCGGCGTTTCGCTGCTCAATCCCGGTCCGCTCTATCACAATGCGCCGTTCATCGTGTCGCACTACGCGCTGTTCACCGGCGGCCAGCTCACCGGCCTCGTCAAGTTCGACGCCGAGGAGACGCTGCGCCAGATCGCGCGCGAGCGCGTGCAATGGGTCAATTTCGTGCCGACCATGATGCACCGGATCTGGGCGTTGCCGGAGAGCGTGCGCAACGCTTACGACATGTCGAGCCTTCAGACCGTCTTCCACATGGCGGCTCCGATGCCGCCCTGGCTGAAGGAGAACTGGATCGCCTGGCTCGGCCCTGAGCGCGTCTGGGAGCTCTATGGCGGCACCGAGCGCCAGGGCTCCTGCATCATATCAGGCACGGAATGGCTGACGCACAAGGGCTCGGTCGGCAAAATCGGGGAGATGGCGCGCTTGCGCATCGTCGGCAAGGACGGCAACGACGTCGCGCCCGGCGAGACCGGCGAGATCTATTTCCTCAACAATGACGGCAAGGATGCCACCTATCATTATCTCGGCGCCGAGCCGAAGCGCCGCGCGGACGGCTGGGAGTCGCTCGGCGACATCGGCCGGCTGGACGCCGAAGGCTATCTCTATCTCGGCGACCGTCTCGCCGACATGGTGCTGCGCGGCGGCGCCAACATCTATCCAGCGGAGGTCGAGGCTGCGGTCTCTGAGAGCCCTGGCGTGCGCTCCTGCGTCGTCGTGGGATTGCCCGATCCCGAATTGGGCCAGCGCGTGCATGCCATCGTCGAGCCCGAATCTGGCGCGGATGGTCAGGCCATCGCCGACGGCATGGCGGACTTCTTGAAGGACAGGCTGAGCCGCTACAAGCACCCCGAGAGTTTCGAGATCGTCAGCGCGCCACCGCGCGATGATTCCGGAAAAGTTCGCCGCACCCTGTTGCGCGACGAGCGCGCGGCGTGGATGAAGGAAGGGCGCGCCTTTCCGGATTCGGCCGGCGAAGGCGCGGGCGCACGCCGAATAAGAAGAATACAGAAGGACTGAGACATGACGATCACCATCGCAGCGAACAGCGTGCCGAAGCCGCCGGCCGAGATCATTGAGGGCTTCCGCGGTGCGCCAACCTCGGTCATTTCAGACAATCTCGCCCGGCTGCCGGGCGCGGTGGGGCTGAAGCCCTATCATCGCGGCGGCAAGCTGGTGGGGACGGCCTTCACCGTGCGCACGCGTCCCGGCGACAATCTCGCCATCCACCGCGCACTTGAACTGGTCGGTCCCGGCGACGTCATCGTGGTCGACGGCGGCGGCGACGAGACCCGCGCGCTGGTCGGCGAGATCATGAAGAACATCGCGCAGTGGCGCAAAGCCGAGGGCTATGTCATCGACGGTGCGATCCGCGATGTCGCCGCCTTCGCGGCTGACGACTTTCCCTGCTACGCCCGCGCGGTGATCCATCGCGGCCCCTACAAGAACGGCCCCGGCGAAATCAACRTGCCCGTGACGATCGGCGGCAGCGTGATCTCGCCCGGCGACATCGTGGTCGGCGATGAGGACGGCGTGGTGTCGTTCCCCGCCGCCGGCGCCGCGGCGCTGCTGGAAGCCGTCCGCGCCCAGGTCGTGCGCGAGGAGGAGACCATGAAGGCGATCCGCGAGGGCCGCTACCAGGGCTCCTATGGCAAATCCTGATCAGATCAGAATGAAGGGGAGGGCGGCGTGAGCCAGAAGGACGAATTTCACAACATCGACGATGCCAGCGATGGCCTCTTCCGCGAACTCGCGGCGGGTGTGACCACGCGCATCTTCTCCGGCGAGCAGGCGATGCTGTCGGTGGTGACGCTGGCCCCGCATGCGCAAGGCACGCTGCATCATCACCCCGAGGAGCAATGGGGCGTGCTGCTCGACGGCTCCGCCATCCGCGTCCAGGGCGATGAGGAAATTCCGGTAAAGAAGGGCGATTTCTGGCGCACGCCCGGCAATGTGCCACACACGATGCGCGCCGGCCCCGATGGGGCCCGCGTGCTGGACATTTTCAGTCCACCACGGCCAGAATACAAGAAAGCGGGGTCGGGCTTCGGCACGACCTAAGCGCCAAAGAGCAAAAGCCAGGCGCAAAACCAAAGGGGAGGGGACTATGACGATCACACGACGCACGCTGCTGGCAGCGCCCGCTATTCTCGCAATCGCGCCAGCGGTGGCGCAGGCCGGCAAGATTACGCTGGTGGTGCCGTTTCCGCCGGGCGGATCGACCGACGCGATGGCGCGGCTGTTGCAGGCCAATCTGCAGACAAAGCTCAACCGCATCGTCGTGGTCGAGAACAAGTCGGGCGCGGCGGGCGCGCTCGGCGCGGCGCAGGTTGCCAAGAGCCCGCCGGACGGCTCGACGTTCCTGGTCACCTTCGATTCCCACGCGGTGATCCCGTCCATCCTCGACAAGCCGCCGGTCGATGTCGAGCGCGAGCTGATGCCGGTGCTGCTGGTGGGCACCGCGCCCTACGTGATCGCCGCCGGCGCCGGCCGTCCCTACAAGAGCTTTGCCGACGTGGTCGCCGCCTGCAAGTCGACACCCGGCGCGGTGAAATATGCCTCCGTCGGCATCGGCACGCTCGGCCATCTCGCCATGACGGTGCTCGGCACCAAGGCCGGCGTCGAGATCATGCACGTGCCCTATCGCGGCGGCGGCCCGGCGATGAACGACGTGCTCGGCGGCCATGTCGATCTGATCGCGGGATCGGCGGCGCTGGTCTCGGCCCAGCTCGGCACCAACATGCTGCGGCCGATCCTGCAACTCGGCCGCGAGCGCCTGCCGGCGCTGCCGGATACGCCGACTGCGATCGAGGCGGGCTTTCCGGACTTCGAGACGCTCGCCTGGTGGGGCATCTTCGCGCCCGCGGGCACGCCGCCCGACATCGTTTCGGCCATGGCGACGGCGTCCAAGGAGATCCTGAGCGAGCCCGCGACCGCCGCGCAGCTCAAGGAGACGCAGCAGATGACGCTGCTGCTCCAGGATGGCGCCGCCTTCAAGACCTTCTTCGACAAGCAGGTCGCCTATTGGGGCAAGGTGGTGAAGGACAACAATATCAAGGCGTAAGAGGCCTCTTCCCGGGATTGCCATCCCGGGTCCAGTGCGCTCGCACGGGCTTGAGCGTCAGAGCATCTTGCCGACGATCTTTGTCATATCTGCCGCCGAAAACGCGCGCAGCGTTTCGGTGCGGACATTGCCGAGTGCGCTGAGACTAAGGCTGAGCGACATCGCGGCAGCCTCATCTGGAGCCTCGAGAACGGTTACAATGTCATATCGTCCCTGCGTCCAGACAATCTCTTTCACGGTCACGCCGAACGTTTTGGCCATCTCCTTGAAGGCGTCGGCCCGCTTCGGCGAGTCCTTGACGTTGCGGACTCCCTGATCAGTGAAGTTCGCCAGCACGACATAGGTTACCATGGTCGTCCTCCCTGGTTAGAACCCAGATCCAATTCTCGCTTGAGGCAACCGCGCCGAGCTTGCCACGGCGACTGAGACAGCGCTACTGCGCGTTGGGAACGTCAGCGGATGTGACTTATTCGGTCAGGACAACGGCCGCGCGAAACTGAGCTCATGGCCGTCGGCGTCGGTGAGATGGAAGTAGCGCTCACCCCATTCTGCATCGCGCGGCGTGGTCGACGGCTGCCATCCGGCCGCGCGTGCGCGCTCGTAGGTCCCGTCGACATCGGCGACGTAGAAGATGATGCGGCCCCACCAGGACCAGCGCTTGTCGTCCGGCTGCGCCGTCAGGTTGAGATAGCCGGTGCCGGCGCGAAAGCTGGTGAATGCAGCGGCTTCGCCGCCATACAGGAGCTCAAACCCCAGCGAACGGTAGAAGTGCACGGCGCGCCCCATGTCATGCGTGCCGAGCGTGATGGCGCTGATGCTTTCGATCATGTGATCTGCTCCGCCGAGAGGCGCCTGGAAGCGATTGTATAGCCGCCCCGTTCAGGTTGACGATGGTCTGGCCCGCCTGACGGCTGGCGAACCGCATTTTGCTCTGCTATGACGGGATCGAACCCGTACCAGCGGGTTCCGCGGTCCCGTAGCTCAGCCGGATAGAGCGGCGGTTTCCTAAACCGTAGGTCGCATGTTCGAGTCATGCCGGGATCGCCATTTGCCGCGCGTCGCCATGGGCGTGTAGTGCCAATACCCCACTAATCGTTTTTCTATCGTGACGTGTACCTACGTCGGGTAGAATACGGCGAGTGCGGGGGCGTTGGCATGACGGATTTATGGTACTACGCGGACGGCGGGCAGCAGCGCGGCCCGATCTCGATTTCGGAACTCCTTACGCTCCTCGCTCGTATCGCCGATCCTCGGCGTGTGATGGTCCGGCGGCACGGCTTCGAGGATTGGAAGCCGGTCGAGGAGGTGCACCAGATCGCGCAGCAGCTTCTTCAATCGCCGCCGCAAGAGCCGGCATCGCCACCGGCGGCCGCTGTTCGGGAGCCCGCCGTTCTCGCCGAGGACGCTACTGCCTTCAAAGATGTCCGGCGCGAGATGACCGGCATCAGCGGTTGGCTCGCGCTTCTCGCGTTCGGCCAGGTGATGGGCATCCTGCGCCTGATCTTCAACGTCGGACAATATGTGCAATCGATCGACGACAAAGTCTGGACTTACTTTCCCACGGTGATCTGGAGTGAAATGCTGATAAACGCGGCCATGATCGGCTTCGCGATCTGGACAACGGTGCTCCTGTTCAGACACTCCTACAGGTTTCCAGCCTTCTTCATCGTACAAATGATCTGCGCGGTGCTGATGCCGCTCGTCGATCTCCTCTGCGTCGCATCGTTTTTTTCCGCCGCCCTCAATCGCCCGTTCAACGATTTTTTCATCGTCGAACCTCGACAGGTCGGACAAGCGGTTGTCGGTGCAATCAGTGCCACGATTTGGATAACGTACGTCCTTCGCTCCCGCAGGGTCGCGAATACGTTCACGAAGTAGACCCGCCTTATGACGCGCGTGGCGGAGGGGCTGTTCTCCTGGTTTTCCTGCCCGTCAAGTCCCCAATAAAAAAGGGACCAGGCTGCCCAGTTGCGAATTGTTCGGGCCGTGCGTCGTCAGCAATCTCAGGGATTCCCAAGGTGCCGGCGAGCACGGCTCGAAGATGTCATCCCATCGAGCTATGGGCAGGGGTGTCGCTTGCCATCGTAGCCGAGATACGTTCCCGAAGCCGGGTCGTACGAGCGATATTTTTGTTCGCAATAGGACGAGCCATCAGCAGAGTCGTCGTAATCGCCGTAGAAGCCGTCGTCGTAGCCGCCATAGTAAGGCCAGCCCGAATAGGCGCCCAATGCGTAGGCGCCGCCAAGGCCAAGACCCCCGCCGTAAGCCCATGCGTGGCGGTAGCGATGCCGGAACCCGGCATGATGGAATTGACCGCCATGGAAGCCGCCGGCGGCCCGGAAGTGACCAACTCCGCCGTGGAAGCCTCCGCCGCCTCCGAAGTGCCCGCCACCGTGAAATCCGCCGCCGCCTCCGAAATGTCCGCCACCGCCCCCATGTCCACCGCCCCCATGTCCGCCGCCGCGCGCAGAGGCAGCCGCTCCCGGCGCCAAGGCTGCGCAAAGGGCGATCACGCCAAGCAATTTCAGTCGTTCCATCGTTTTTCTCCAGCTACATGATGTCGGCCACGTCTCAACCTTTGCCGGACACTCATTGGTCCGAGACCTGCCGATGACTCCATGTTTGCCGGATGCGCTCTCGCCGTCTTTTCAATAGGCCGCGGATGTTTCAGCTTCGCACGTGTCTTCCCGGGATCGCCATTTTGTCATGGGCAATCGTCGCTGTTTGCCATACTCGTCGGCGCAAAAATTGCTAGAAGCGAAAGACTTTCTTCCTGGCCTTGCCGACGTGCCGGCCACGCCTCGCTGCCCTATCCGGAGATAACAATGCCTTTCGATTTGATCCTGCGCGGCGGCCGTGTGGTCGACCCGTCCCAGAAGCTCGATGCGGTGACCGATGTCGCCTTTGCGGGCGGCAAGGTCGCCGCCATYGGCACCGGGCTCAAGGCCGATCCGGGCACCGATGTGCGCGACGTCTCGCGTTACATCGTGACGCCGGGGCTGATCGATCTGCACACCCATGTCTATTGGGGCGGCACCTCGCTCGGCATCGATGCCGAGGAATTCTGCCGCCTCTCCGGCGTCACCACGGCGGTCGACACCGGTAGCGCCGGTCCGGGCAATTTCGCGGGCTTCCGCAAGCACGTGATCGAGCCGAGCCAGGTCCGCATCCTCGCCTATCTGCACGTCTCGCATGCCGGCATCTTCGGCTTCTCGCACCGGATCATGGTCGGGGAGAGCGAGGAGTTGCGGCTGATGAATCCGATCGAGGCGGCCAAGGTGGCCGATGCCAACCGCGACCTCATCGTCGGCATCAAGGTGCGCGTGGGGCTGCACTCCTCGGGCACGTCGGGGATCGTGCCGCTCGACATCGCGCTCGAGGTCGCGAACGAGGTCGGCATGCCCCTGATGGCGCATATCGACCATCCGCCGCCGAGCTACGAGGAAGTGCTGGGCCGCCTGCGTCCGGGCGACGTGCTGACCCATGCGTTCCGTCCCTTCCCCAATACGCCGGCGACCGCGCAAGGCACGGTGAAGAAGGCGGTGCTGGACGCGCGCGAGCGCGGCGTGCTGTTCGATATCGGCCACGGCAAGGGCTCGTTCGCCTTCAAGACCGCGCGCGCGATGCTCGCCAACGGCTTCTATCCCGACACCATCTCTTCCGACATCCATCAGCTCTGCATCGACGGCCCGGCCTTCGACCAGGTCACGACCATGTCAAAATTCCTGTGCATGGGCATGGAGCTGTCGGACGTGATCGCGGCCTCGACGGAGAATGCCGCGATGGCACTGCGCCGGCCCGAACTCGGCAGCCTCAAGCCGGGCAGCGTCGGCGACGCCACGCTTGTTACGGTCAGGCAGGGCCAGTTCGACTATGAGGACGTCGTCGGCGAGCACCTGATCGGGGATCGCAAGATCGTCTCCGAAGGCGTCGTGATCGGCGGCCGCTGGTGGCATCCGAATTAGGGCTTTGCCTCTTCCCGTGAGAACGGGGAGAGGAAGCTACTCGTTCTTGTCCACATTCCAGAACATCGGCGTCGCCGGGCCGTCGATCACGCCGGTGAGCGATTTGCGCCAGGCGCTCGGCGCCTGGAACTGGCCGAGCGGGACGTAGATCACCTGGTCGTAGGCTTCCTTCTGCACCTCAAGCGCGATCTTCTTGCGCTCCTCGGGCGAGGTCGCGCGGGCAAAGGAATCGCGCAACTCCTCGAGCTTGGGGTCCTCGGACCAGCCGTACCAGCCGCCACTCGTGCCCTTGCCGACCATCGGGACGTTGACCAGCGGGTTCAAGGAGTCGGCGGCGCCCTGGTAGGTAAAGAACATGTTCCAGCCACCTTCCTTCGGCGGCTTCTGGATTGCCCGGCGGGTGACCACGGTCTGCCAGTCCATCGCCTGCAGATCGACCTTGAAGCCGGCGTCGCGCAACAGCTGTGCGACCACGACCGGCTGCGCCTTCAGCAGGATCTGATCGGTCGGCGCCAGGATCACCACGGGCGTGCCGTCATAACCGGCCTCGGCCAACGCCTTCCTGGCGTCCGCCATGCCGTTGCCCTTGATCAGGGTCTCGCCGCCGGCGTCGCTGGCGAGCGGCGTGTCGCAGATGAAGAACGCGCCGCACAGCTTGTAGTATTTGGGATTGCCAATTTGCGCGTCGAGCACGTCCTTCTGGTTGATCGCCAGCATCGCGGCGCGGCGGATCTTCACATTGTCGAATGGCGGATGCAGAAAATTCATCCGGCCGAACGACTGGAAGCCGAACTTGTTCAGGATGGATACGTTGATGTCCGGATTGGACTCGAGCGCGGGCAGCATGTCGAACGGCGGCGTCTCGACGAAATCGACATCGCCTGACTGCAGCGCGTTGAGCGCGGTCTGCGCGTCCGGCATCGTGATCCACTCGACCCGGTCGACCTTGGCCACCTTGCCGCCCGAGGTCCATTCGGCCGGCTCCTTGCGCGGCACATAGGCGGTGTTCTTTTCGTAGACGGCCTTTACGCCGGGCTGGAATTCGGCCGCGACGAATTTGAACGGGCCGGAGCCGATCTGCTCGGGAATCTGCTTGGTGATCGGGGTCTCCGCAAGCCGCTTGGGCATCATGAAGGCGCAGACCGACGATGGCTTGGCGATCGTCTCCAGCACCAGGCCATAGGGCTCCTTCAGCTTGAAGACGATTGTTTTGGTGTCCGCGGCTTCGATACCGGCCGTGAAGTCCATCAGCTTGCGCGCCATGCCGTCGACGCTCGTACCCCAGCGCTTCAGCGAGGCGACGCAATCCTCGGCCGTCACCGGTGCACCGTCATGCCACTTCAGGCCGTCGCGCAAGGTGAAGGTGTAGGTCAGCTTGTCCGCGGACACCGTCCAGTCGGCCATCTGCGGCTGCACCTTGAAGCTGGAATCGATGCCAAGCAACGTATCGTAGACCATGTAGCCATGGTCGCGGGTGATGATGGCTGTCGTGAAGCCAGGGTCGGTGACGCGAAGGTCCGATTGCATCACCGCGCTCAGGGTCTTCTTTCCGGTCGCGGCAGATACAACCGAGGTCCAGGCCAGAGGAAGTGCCGATGGCGCAACAGCCGCAAGCTGAAGCAGTTTCCGTCGCGAGACGTGAACCATTCGCTTCTCCTGACTTGACGCAAAACGAAACCAGATGGCGGTTGCCGAACACGGGCAGCGTATGGCGGGGAGCCACACGTGACAAGCAGGGGTTGCTTCTACCGATCTGGATTCGTCAGCGGACAAGCAAGGGCTGTGCCGCCGAAGCCGGCGGTAGGAGCAATCGTCGAAAGTCGTCGCGCTCTTGACGGACGCTGCTCAGTCGCGCCCCGCCTCCATGATCGCCTTGGCCAGCCGCGCCGGATCGGAGAAGCAGAGCTCGTGGCTTCCCGGCACCTGCACCAGACGGAACAGGCCGAGCTTCTCCGAGAGCCGCGGATGCCAGGGATGGCTGTGCGGCATCGCGACGTCCTCGGTGCAGTTGATATAGGACTTTGCCAGCGGCATCTCCGCCGGATTGGTCTTGAGCGCGATCTTGTCGGTGAAAGTCGCGAACGGATGCGGGTTGAGCACGTCATAGGCGCGCTGCGCGGTCTCGAGATCGGCATCGTTGATGAAGGCTTCGCGCCAGATCGGGAAGGGCAACACCACAGAGCTGTCGCCGCGTTCGGCCGCGATGGCATCGAACAGCCCGATAAAGTGCGGCGGCACCATGTCGTTGAGGCATTCGCCGTTGTTGGGCACGAAGGCATTCCAATACACCAGGCGGCGAATGCGCTCGGGCGCGAGGTCGGCGACGCCGGTGATGATCATGCCGCCATAGGAATGGCCGAGCAGGACGATGTCCTTCAGATTGTTTTCGGCGAGATAGTCGGCAATCGACTGGATCGCGTCCTTCAGCCCGGTCGTCTTGGCATCGCCGGGGCGATTGCCCTTGATTGTCGGCGTATAGACCTTGTGGCCGGCGGCGCGGATCGGGGCCGCGACGGGTTCGAACTCGGCACCGGTGTGCCAGGCGCCATGGACGAGAACGTAGGTCGACATGTTGTAGCTGCTCCCGAGGGTGTGGTTAGATCGGCATGACGTGGGTCCTTTGCGGCGCTCGCGAGGCGCGGCGGACAATTCTTGTTGTGCGAAGTGTGAACCGGCCGGCCATTTTCCGCTTGGCTGGCGCTGAACCGGATTGGTCTCGGAGCGAACTGATGGAGCAGGTCAATCCCGTAAGCCGGCCGCGGCACGTCATCTGGAACACCGCAGTGACCCCGCCGGACGAGCAGTTTTCCTATTACCGCGAGGCGATCTGCCAGGCATTCATGAACCTGACGCCGGAGTCGGCGACGACGTCACGCTTCCCTGCCAAGGTGGAGACGATCGGGCTCGGCGCCGGCGCAATCAACCGGGTGATGTTTCCCGAGCATACCGTCAATCGCTCGCGCGCCGATATCGCAGCATCGACCGAGAGCTGCTTCTATCTCAATTTCAAGCTCGCCGGGCGCTGCCGCATGCTCCAGGGCGACAGCGAGGTCAGCTTGTCGCGCGGCCAGGTCGGCATCGTCGACAGCGACCGCGTGGTGACGTTGCTGCACGATCGCGGTCCGATGCTGGAGGTCGCTTCGTTCTGGGTGCCGTCGCGCGCCCTGCGCGACCGGCTGCCGCCGTCGTTCGATTTCAGGGCCGAGCGCGTCTCCGACGATCCCCATGTCGGTCACCTCATCGTCGAGACCGCGCGCTCCCTCAACGCCGGCGCATTGCGGATGGCGGAAGAGGACAGCATTCGGCTGTTCGACGTGCTGCTCGATCTCGTTGCGCTCAGCCTGTCGCGCCGCTCGCGGGCGCAGACGGCGGAAGCCGCAAGCTTTGCAGACGCGACCGTGCTGGCGCTGCGCCGCGCCATTCACGAGCGGCTGCGCGAGCCGGGACTGACGGTCGCAGCGGTCGCCGGCTCCGTCGGCATCAGCGAGCGCTATGTCCACAAGCTGTTCGAACGCTCCGGCACGACATTTTCGGACTACGTGATCGATCGCCGCCTCGTGGGCGCGGCGGCCGACCTGAAGGATCCGGCATCGGGCGGCCGCGCGATCGGCACCATCGCCTTCGACTGGGGCTTCTCCGATCTCTCCCACTTCGCGCGGCGCTTCAAGCAGCGCTTCGGCTGCCGCCCACGCGATTGGCGTGCGCGATGAACAGAGCTACAGCGACCTCGCGATCAGCAGCTTCATGATCTCGTTGGTGCCGCCATAGATCTTCTGGATGCGGGAATCGATGAAGATGCGGGAGATCGGGTATTCCTGCATGTAGCCGTAGCCGCCGAACAGCTGGAGGCATTCGTCGGCGGTCTGGACCTGCTTGTCCGAGCACCAGTATTTCGCCATCGACGCCGTGACGGTGTCGAGATCCCCGGCGACGAGGCGCTCGATGCACCAGTCGACGAAGACGCGCGCGATCATCGCTTCGGTCTTGCGCTCGGCGAGCGTGAAGGCGGTGTTCTGGAAATCCATCAGCGGCTTGCCGAACGCCTTCCGCTCCTTGGTGTATTCGGTGGTGAGCCTGACCGCGCGCTCCATCGAGGCGACCGCGCCGACCGCAAGCGCGAGGCGCTCCTGCGGCAATTGCTGCATCAGCTGGACAAAACCCTGGCCTTCCTCCTTGCCGAGCAGGTTTTCCGGCGGCACCGTGACGTTGTCGAAGAACAGTTCTGACGTGTCGGAGGCGTGCAGGCCGATCTTGTCGAGGTTGCGCCCGCGCTTGTAGCCGTCCGCGCCTGATGTCTCGACCACGATCAGCGAAATGCCCTTGGCACCCACATCGCCGGTGCGCGCGACCACGACGACGAGATCGGCAGCCTGGCCGTTGGTGATGAAAGTCTTCTGGCCGTTGATGACGTAGGAATTGCCCTGCTTCTTCGCGGTGGTCTTGACGGCCTGCAGGTCCGAGCCGGTGCCGGGCTCGGTCATGGCGATGGAACCGACCATCTCGCCGGAAGCCATCTTCGGCAGCCAGCGCTTCCTCTGCTCCTCCGAGCCGTAATTGAGGATGTAGTGCGCGACGATGGCGCTGTGCACGGAAACGCCGGTGGTGAGCTCCGGCACCGTGCTTTCGAGATCGTCCAGCACGGCGGCGTCATAGGCGAAGGTGGGGCCGAGGCCGCCATATTCCTCCGGCACGCTGGCCAGCAGCGCGCCCATCTCGCCGAGCCCGCGCCAGGCGAAGCGGTCGACCATCTTCTGCTCGCGCCATTTCTCGGCATGCGGCGCCAGATCCTTGGCCAGATATTTCCGGAACTGGTCGCGGAAGATTTCGAGCTCTTCGGTCATCCAGGAGGAGCGGTAGGACATGGTCACCTCGGTCAATGCGGCTTTCCGGCTTGGTAGGCTGGTCGGCGGCGGCAATTATTGTGTTTTCAGGCTGCGCCGGTGACGCTACCAAGGCGGCCGGAAAACGCGTCCGTCGGGATGGCTGATTGTGGCGACCAAAACCAAAGAGCTCAAGCTCGACATCGAGCGCATCGGCACGGTCTCGGCGATCCTGACGCAGCCGGACAATGCGCGCGCCTGCTACGTCCTGGCGCACGGCGCGGGCGCGGGCATGCGGCATGCATCCATGGACAAGATTGCGGAGGGCCTCGCGGATCGCGGCATCGCGACGTTCCGCTTCAATTTTCCCTACATGGAAAACAAGCAGGGGCGTCCCGACCAGCCAGCGGTGGCGCACGCCGCCATCCGCGCGGCGGTCGAGGAGGCGGCGCGGCTTTGCTCCGGAATGAAGCTTGTCGCCGGCGGAAAATCCTTCGGCGGGCGCATGACCTCGCAGGCGCAGTCCAAGGCGCCGCTGCCTGACGTCAAAGGGCTCGCCTTCCTCGGCTTTCCCCTGCACGCCGACAAGAAGCCGTCGACGGAGCGCGCCGAGCACCTGGCCCATGTCGAGATCCCGATGCTGTTCCTGCAAGGCACGCGCGACGGGCTTGCCGATCTCGACCTCCTCAAGCCCGTGATTGCGCAGCTCGGCCCGAAGGCGACGCTGCACGAGGTCGCCGGCGGCGATCATTCCTTTGCGGTGCTGAAGAAGTCCGGCCGGACCAATGAAGAGGCCCTCACAGAGGTGCTCGATACGCTGGCGGCCTGGATCGACGGGCTCGCTTAAGGCTCAAGCGGAATAAAGCCCCTTGTCCCGCGCCTTCTGGATCGCGAGCGCGGCGATCAGGTCGAGCGTCGGCGTCGACAGGCCGGCGGTGCGGGCGAAGGCGGCGGGCGCCTTCACCAGCACGTCGATCTCCATGGCGCGGCCGAGCTCGTAATCCTGGAGCAGCGACGGCTTGTGGTTGGGGGCGGGGCCGCTGCGCGTCACGCGCTTGACCTCGGGGATGAAGTGCTGCGCGATGTCGTTGGCCTCGTTCAGCATGCGCGGAATGACCTCGGCAAAGGCCGGGTCGTCACGCACGCCGCGCGCGGTCTGGCCGGTGAGCAGGCACAGCACCGACAGTGACATGTTAGTCAGGAGCTTTGACCAGATCGCCTCGCGGATCTCCGCCACCGGCGGCGATTCCAGCCGAGCATCGTTGAGAACGCCGCGAAGCCTGGTGATGCGCTCGCAATTGCGGTCGTCGCATTCGCCGATCAGCAGGCGGTTGCGGTCCGGCGTCAGGTTCTGCACCACACCGGGCGCGGTGACCTCGTTGGAGGAGAAGACGACGCCGCCGACGATCCGCTCTTTCGGGATGCAAGCGCGCAAGCGCCCGCCGGGGTCGAGGAAGGAAATGTCGGGCGGCGTCGGATGCCGCGGCGGCAGGCCGATGCCGTACCACCAGGGAATACCGTTCTGCGCAAAGACGATCGCGGTGTCGTCCTGGAGCAGCGGTTTTATGCTGGCGACCAGCCCCGTCAGCGCGGTCGCTTTGAGCGTGCTGATCACGACGTCCTGCGGGCCGAGCTGGGCCGCATCGCCGGAGGCGTTCACCTTGGCGGTGACCTCGGAATCGCCGACGCGCAGCTTCAGGCCATTGGCGCGGACCGCCTCCAGATGGGCGCCGCGCATCACGCACGAGACCTCATGGCCGGCGCGGGCCAGCCTGACCGCGATATGGCTGCCGACGGCGCCCGCGCCGAAAATGCAGATGCGCATGGTGTGATGTCCCGTCCCTGATCCCGTGATGTCGCCCGGCAGCAGCATGACACAAGCCGCCATGCGATGGACGCGGCCGCCCTACGCCGGAAAGATATGGATCGGGATGAGTTGCCTCAGCCATAGTGGGCGGCAAACAAGATGCCCGGAGGATCGCCGATGACTGCCAACCCCGTCCTGTGGACCCTCGATGAGCGTGGGGTTGTGACCGTCACGTTGAACCGGCCTGAAGTGAACAATGCCTATGACGGCGCATTGATCGCAGGCGTGCTCGCGGCCATGGACGATCTCGGCAGGAAGTCCAACCTTCGCGTCGTCGTGCTCCGGGGCAATGGCAAGCATTTCCAGGCCGGCGCCGACCTCAAATGGATCAACGGCGTGCGGCCGCAATCGGCCGAGGCGAACGAGGCAGCGTCGCGGGCGACCTTCGAGGCCGTGCAGCGGCTCAATACCTTGCCAATCCCGACCATCGCGCTGGTGCAGGGCGGCTGTTTTGGCGGCGGCACCGGCGTGATTGCCGCTTGCGACGTCGTGATCGCGGCGGACAATGCGCTGTTTTCGATCACGGAGGTGCGCTGGGGGCTGACCGCCGCGATCATCATCCCGCAGCTTTGCGATGCCATTAGTGTACGGCAAGTCCGCCGTTACGCGCTGACAGGCGAACGCTTCGGCGCCGAAGACGCCCGCCGCATCGGCCTCGTCCACGAGGTCGTCCCGCTCGCCGAGCTGGAGGCTGCCGGCGCCAAGGTGGTCGAGCAGCTCCTTGCCAACGGACCGGAGGCGATGGCCGAGACCAAGCGGCTCGCGCTGGAGAGCTCGTTTGGCGGGATGGCGGTGGACGATGCCGCGTACAAGCGGCTCGTGCACCTGCATTCGGTCAAGCGTCAGAGCGCGGAGGCGGCGGAGGGCCTAGCGTCGTTCGCCGAAAAGCGCGCGGGGCGTTGGAGCAACCAAGGGTAGATTTTGCTCCGGCGATGTGCTGGATGGCCACCACTATCGAGAGTGTGGGGGCTGAGAGGTCATGCGTCGGAAGTTCATTCTTGCACTGCCGTTGCTCGTCGCAATCTGGCCCGGTCATGCAAGCTCCGATGACAGCGTCGTCTGCAATGACGAGAAGGTTGCCTCCAACATACGCATCGAGATCTGCACAAGACTGCTCGATCAGGAGAAGAACAAGGAGAGCCGATCCCGACTGCTGGCCCGCCGCGCCGATGCCTATTTTGACAAGGACGACTTCGCACATGCGTTGACCGATTTCGACGAAGCGATTGCAAGTCATCCGGGGAATGCTGACGCCTTCATGCATCGCGGTTTCCTGCACTGGTACCGTCTCGAAGATGACGCCGCGTTCAAGGATTTCGATGGGGCGCTCCGGCTTGATCCGGCGCCATCGCGCCTGTTGTCCCGGGGGCGGAGATACGTTTTGCTGCGACAGTTCGATGCTGGGATCGCCGACATGACACGGGCGATCAAGCTCGATCCTCGTTCCAGGGACGCCTATGCGGATCGCGCATGGGCTTACAGCCGGAAAAAGGCATTCGATCTCGCGATCGCGGACTATGACCGGTTGCTCAAGCGTGACCCGAGCGACGGCCGCAGTACGCTGGCGCGTGACAATGTGCGCGCGGCGAAGGGCGCAGGTGTGAAATCCATCGATGAATACGGCCGCATGTTGGTTGCGCGGCTGCAAATCGAAAAGTCCTACCCGCGGCAGGCCGTCAGCGACAGGGTCGAAGGGGTGGCGGAGCTTGCATTCAGCATCACCCGCTGGGGATTGCTCGCGGCGAGCAGCGTGAAAACCAGCTCAGGCTCGGCCATGCTGGATGAGGCGGCGCTCAATACCCTCAGGCAGGCACAACCGTTCCCGCCATTGCCTCCCGGCAGCAGGTCGATCGAGGCCTTCGTGATCTCACTGATCTATCGAAATCAGTCGGAACGTTAGGCGCCTTGAGCTCGGTTGCGAGCTCAGCAACCGCGGCAGATGTTGTTGATACTGCGATAGACGGCATCGTCGTCCTGCCGCATCTGGCGCATCGATTCGAGCGTCTTGCTTTCCGCGCTGGGCTCCGGCTTGCGCTTGGCGGCCAGCGCCGCTTCCTGACGTTGGTAACACGCTTCGCGCTCCGGCTTGGCCTGGATGAACCGGCATTGCGCGACCTCGGCGCGGGCCGGGGCCGTACCGCCCATGATGCCGATCGCGATGGCGGCAGCCACGCATATTCTTGATCCCATCGTCATTCCCTCGAACCACACATTATCCCACAGCAACCCGATACCATCTGCATCGGACCTCCGTCCCAATTCTCGTCGGCGGCGGTTCGAAGCGAATCTCCGTAATTCCGCGGGGCCTTCCTTAAGGGTTCAATCATTCCCCGCCATTAGGGTTACGACAATTGTCACGCCATGGTGTCGAATGCACAGACAAGTTTTGGGACTTTGGAAAGCCGGATCGATCGTCGCCGCGGCGGCAGGGTTGCTGGTTCTGCAACCGGCTGCCGCTTCACCGCGATTGATCTCTCTGGCATTCAATTCCCAGCTGGGGAGCCCGCAGCAAATCGGAGCCGATGAGTTTCGCCAGAAGCTGGTGGCATCGGCCGGCAAGCGCATCGTGATCGACGAGCGCGCCACCAACGCGCTCGGCAGCGAGAACGCCATCCTGGCGGCGACCCGGGCCGGCTCGGTCGATATGGCGGTGCTGTCGGGGTCTGTGGTCAGTTCGGTCGTCCCCGAACTTGGCGTGTTCGACATTCCCTTCCTGTTCCGCGACACAGCCCACGCGAAGGCCGTGGCGCAAGGTCCGGCCGGCGCGGCGATCGCCACTAAATTCGCGGACAAGGGGCTGACGCTGCTGGCGATCGGCCGACAGGGATTTCGCAACGTCACGAATTCCAAACGGCCGGTTCGCTCGCCCGAGGATATCAAAGGGCTCAAGATTCGCGTCATTCCGAACGAGATCTACCAGATGACGTTCAAGGCGCTCGGCGCCGAAGTGGTCCCGATGGAATTTCCGCTGGTCTACACCGCGCTGAAGGACGGCCGGCTCGATGGGCAGGAAAATCCGGTGCCGACCATCGCCGGCTCCCGGCTCTACGAAGTCCAGAAATACCTCACGCTGACCGGTCACTTCTTCGCGCCGATCGCATTCGTCGCCAACCGTGCCATGTTCGAACAGCTTCCGCCGGCCGATCAGGCCATGCTGATCGCGCTGGCGAAGGAGGGAGCGGAGGCGACCTGGCAGGCGAAGCTCGATGCCGCGTCGCTCGAGCAGGTGCGTAGCGGCGGCATGGACGTCATCGAGACATTCGATCGCCAGCCCTTCGTCGACGCGGTCAAGCCGCTCGATCAGGAATTCGAGAAGCGGTTTGGCAAGGATCTGCTCGCCGCCATCCGCTCCACCCGTTGAAGAATTTCGGATTTGCCATGAAATTATCGCACATGATGTCCCGCGTCGGCGTTCGTCCGCGCGTGTTCGGCGGCTTCGCGCTGGTTCTCAGCTTTCTGGTCCTGCTCGCGGGCTTCGCCATGGTCCAGGTCGAGCGGATCGGCGGAACGGTCAATGAGCTCGTGACCAGCGCTGCCGGCGACGCCGGCATGTCGCAGGCACGGGCCGCGCTTCTGGAGGCGAACTCGGCAGTCGAGAAATTCATCCGAACCTGGAATGTCGGCGACAAGGATGCCGCGGCCAAGGCGATCGACGGCGTCGGCAAACTGGCCGATCAGGTCGACCGGCAGTTCGGCAAGCTGCAAGCGATCGCGGAAGGCATCGGCCCGGTCAAGACCGCGCTGGAAACCTATCGCTCGTCGTTCACCGCGGCAGCGGAGGCGGCGGATCGGCTGCGCGCCGCGACCACGAAAACCGACGCGCAAGGTGCAGCCGCCGGCCTCAATGTCAGCGGCATCCAAGTTGCGCTCGCCAACCGGTCCGAGGACGCGGAACGGCTGGTCAACCCGATGCGCCTGGCCGGCGTCGTTGACGCGCTGCGGATCACCGTGATGCGCTATGGCTCCACTTTGTCGACGGGCGATGCCGACGACGCCAAGCAGGCGTTGTCCTATGCCCAGCTGGCGATCGCAGACACCGAAGCTGAGCTGGCGGGGGCGAGCGACGCGAAGCTGAAGGCACTGGTCGCAGCGCTCAAGACTGCGATCACTGCCGACGCGGCCGCGCTGGACGAGGTCATCAAGGTGGCCGCCGATCTGCGCGCCAGGCAGGCCGAATTGAAGAAGGCCAGTGCGGCAATCGACGACCACGTCAACAAGATCAACGCGAAGCTCGGCACCGTGCGCGCCGAGCAGGGCGACAAGACCGCGGCAGCGGTCGATCAGACCAAGCAGACCGTCATCGCGACCGCGGCCGGCGCGCTGCTGCTGGGAGCGGTGCTGGCGTGGTTGATCGGCGCCAGCGTGTCCGGTCCGATTCGCAGCATGACCGACCGGATGCAATCGCTGGCGGCGGGCGAGCTCGATGAGCCGATCCCCGGCGGCGACTCGCGCGACGAAATCGGCCGCATGGCGCGCGCCGTCGAGGTGTTCCGCGAAAACGCGCTGGCGGTTCGCCGCATGGAAGGCGAGGCGACGGCACAGCGCGAAGCCAGCGAGGCTGACCGCGCCCGCATGATGTCGGATCTTGCCGGCCGCTTCGAGCAGGGCATGCAGGGAGTCATTTCCGGTGTCGGCGGCCGTGCCGACGACATGGGGCGCAGCGCCGAGGAGTTGGCAAAGGTCGCCGAACGCGGACGCGGGCTCGCCGAAGCGGTCGCGACCCGCGCCGAGCAGGCATCGATGAATGTGCAGACCGTCGCCTCCGCCACCCAGCAACTCGCGGCCTCGATCCGTGAAATCTCGAGCCAGGTGCACCGCTCCGTCGCGGTCTCGAACAGGGCGACCGACGAGACCAACCGCACCTCAGAATTGATGCATGGGCTGTCGGATGCGGCTGAGAAGATCGGCACCATCATTCAGCTGATTCAGGCCATCGCCAGCCAGACCAATTTGCTGGCGCTGAATGCGACCATCGAAGCGGYGCGCGCCGGCGACGCCGGACGAGGCTTCGCGATCGTCGCCAGCGAGGTCAAGAGTCTCGCCACCCAGACGGCGCAGGCGACCGAGCAGATCGCGAGCCAGATCGCGACGATCCAGAGTGCGACCGGCCAATCGGTTCAGGCGATCAGGCAGTTCGGCTCCACCGTCAAGGAAATGGCCGACATCGCCACGGCGATTGCCGCGGCGGTCGAAGAGCAGGGCGCGGCCACGGGCGAAATCGCGCGCAACGTCGAGGAGGCGGCCAACGGCACCACGGCGGTGACGCAGGAAATCGGTCAGGTGCGCGCCGTGGCGGGCGAGACCGACGCCGGCGCCGAAGCCGCCCTCACGGTCGCAGCCGCCCTCAAGCAGCAGGCGGATTCGATGAGGTCGAACGTCGACGATTTCCTCCACACCATCCGCTCGGCGGCCTGAACCCGGAGAAGCCGGCGACGCCACGAGGGCGCACGAGGCGGTCTTACAGCACCGGTAGCAGCGCGCTCTTCAATTCGCGCAAGAGAGCCTGCACCGCGGCGGCGTTGCGCCGCCGCTCGGGGATCGCGGCCTTGACCCACAGCTCGGGAATTGGAAAGTCGCGCAGCACCGGCTTGAGCGTACCGTCGCGCAGGGCATCCGCCACGAGATAATGAGAGATCAGCGCGATGCCGTTGCCGGCGGTCGCGCTGCGCGCCAGCACATGGCCCTCGTTGGAGGAGAGCAGCGGGCTGACCTGGACGCTGATGCGTCCGCGCGGGCCGTCGAAGATCCACTCCGGTCCCGTCGGCAGGAAGCTGAGGCAGCGATGGTCGACAAGGTCGCGCGGGTGCTTTGGCGCGCCGTGCTTCTTCAAATAGGCCGGTGAGGCGCAGAGCAGCCGTTTCAGCGGACACAGCGGCTCGTCGACCACACCGCCGAAGGAATGAGGGAAGGCGCCGATGGCGATGTCAAAGCCTTCGGTGACGGGATCGACCGGGCGGTCGATCAGCACGATCTCGAGTTTCAATCGCGGGTTCTGCGTCTGGAAGGCGCTGAAGGCGTCGGCAAGGCGCGCCACGGTGAGCGAGGTCGGCGCCTTGATGCGGAGGTGATCGACGAGATCGTGTCCCTTCTCGCCCATCCGCGAGAGCAGGTCGGTGGCATCGGCGACGACACTGCGGGCGCGATGCACATAGCGCTGGCCGGCTTCCGTCAGGCGCAATTGCCGGGTCGAGCGATGGAACAGCGGCGCGCCGATCCGCGCCTCCAGTTGCGTGACGCGCTTGGCCACGACCGAGGTCGAGACATTGAGCTTGCGCGCGGCGGCAGAGAATCCGGCCGCATCCGCGGTGGCGAGGAAGGCCTGAAGGTTCACCAGGATGTCCATGTCGACCTTTCTCGATTCGAGAAAGCTGATCGCATATTTTGGTGGATTGTAGCTCGCCCTGCGTTAATTCATAGTCGGCTTCAAGCAAGAGATTTTGGGAGCGGACGCGCATGCGGGCCATGATGATCGAAGAACCGGCACGCCAGGTGCCGCTCTACGGCGAATATGAAGTCGTCGTTCTCGGCGGCGGCCCTGCCGGCATCGTGGCGGCGGCGTCAGCGGCGCGCGCCGGACGAAAGACGCTGCTGATCGAGCGCTACGGATTCCTCGGCGGCATGGGCACGGCTGCCGGCGTCACCAATTTCTGCGGCCTGCATGGCAATGTCTACGGCCAGGCCCACCGGCTGGTGCAGGGCATGGCGTCCGATCTGCTGGCGCGGATCGATCATTTGAACGGCCTCAACGCGCCGCATCTGATCCTCGGCAAGGTCTTCGCCCAGGCCTATGACACCGCGGCCTACAAGATCGCGGCCGACGAACTGCTCGCAAGCCACAAGGTGCACCTCCTCTTCCATGCGCTCGGCGCCGGCGTCGTGATGGGCGATAACAGCCGCATCGATGCGCTGATGGTCGAGACCAAGGCCGGACGGCAGGCGGTCCGCGCCGAGATCTTCATCGATTGCTCCGGCGACGGCGACCTCGCGGTCTGGGCCGGGGCGCCGTTCGAGGTCGGCGATGAGCACGGCCATCCGATGTACCCCTCGATGATGCTCCGTCTCAACGGCATCGATCCCGAGAAGGCTGGCGATGCCTGGCGGACCATCCCGCAATTGATGGAGAAGGCGATCGCCGCCGGCACCCACACATTCCCGCGCAAGAGCGCGATCGTGCGACCGCAGAAATCAGGCATCGAATGGCGGGTGAATTTCACCCAAGTGGCGCGCGAGGACGGCCATGCCATCAACGGCATCGAGCCCGACGACCTCACCCGCGGCGAGATCGAGGGCCGCAAGCAGGCGCTGGCCGCATTCGAGTTCCTGCGCAGCACCGTGCCGGGCTTCGAAAAGTGCTACATCGTCGATTTGCCGCCGCAGCTCGGCATCCGCGAGACCCGCCGCATCAAGGGCGGCTACCAGCTCAGCGGCGAGGACGTGCTCGGCTGTGCCTCGTTCGCGGATTCGATCGGCGTCAATGGCTGGCCGATCGAGGCCCATGTTCCCGGCGACGTCGTCTTCACGTTCCCGCCAATCCCGGAATCGCGCGGCTATAACGAGCTGCCTTACCGGATGCTGGTGCCCGAGGGCGTCGACAATCTCCTCGTCGCCGGCCGCTGCGCCTCGATGACCCATGAGGGGCAGTCGGCGGCGCGGGTTTCCGGTGCCTGTTTCGTGATGGGGGAGGCCGCCGGTTCCGCCGCGGCGCTGGCGCTCTCAGGAAACCGCATCCCGCGCGACATCCCCATTGAAAAATTGCAGGAAACGTTGAAACAACAGGGCGCCTTCATCGGGCGGGACCAGCCCGTGCCCGAAGGTTTGTGACGGTTGTAACATTACGACCGAGAGAACGACGACGGAGGACACGGGATGATCGGGATTGCGCGGCTCGCACTGGCTGGCCTGATGACGATCACAGCGATGGGCACGGCCCGGGCCGAAGACGCGCTGAAGGCCAGGATCGGCGTGCTCCGCCTGTCGTCGTCCGCGCCCGTCTTCATTGCGCAGGACAAGGGCTATTTCCGCGAGGCCGGTCTCGACGTCGAGCTGAAGTTCTTCGATGCGGCGCAGCCGATCGCGGTCGCGACGACCTCGGGCGACATCGATTTCGGCGTCACCGCCTTCACCGCCGGTCTCTACAATCTCGCCGGCAAGGGCACGCTGAAAGTGATCGGCGGCATGAGCCGCGAGAAGGCCGGTTATCCCCTGATCGGCTATTTCGCCAGCAACAACGCCTATGCCGCCGGGCTGAAGACGCCGAAGGACCTCGCGGGCAAGCGCGTGGCCGTGACGCAGGTTGGCTCGTCCTTTCACTATTCGCTGGGGTTGCTCGCCGACAAATACGGTTTCAAGCTCACCGACGTGAAGATCGTGCCGCTGCAATCGCTGTCGAACGCGGCCGCCGCACTGAAGGGCGAAACCGTGGATGCGGCGCTGCTGCCGATCTCCACCGCGCGAAAGCTGATGGACGAGGGCGGCGCGAAGTTTTTGGGTTGGGTCGGCGACGAGACGCCCTGGCAGCTCGGCGCAGTGTTCGCCTCGCCCAAGACGCTGACCAACAAGGTGCTGGTGACAAAATTTCTCGGCGTACTCGCGAAAGCCGACCGCGAATATCACGACGTCATCCTCGCCGCGATGAAGGACGGCGTCGCGCCCATCAACGACAAGACAAAACCGTTGCTGGAGATCATCGCAAAATACACCAATTTGCCGGTCGAGCAGGTGGTCGGCAATTGCGCCTATATCGATCCCGACGGCAAGCTGGACGTCAAGAACGTCGACAACCAGATCAAATGGCTCCAGGAGCAGGGCTTTGCCGACAAGGGCTTTGATGCGAACGCGATCATCGCCAAGGATTTTGTGAAGACGGATTGAGAGTAGAACGCAGCTTATGGACCTGATCGCCAACCACATCAGCCACCGTTTCGGCGACCTCGCCGTGCTCGACGACGTTTCCTTCACCGTCGGCGCTGGCGAGGTGGTGGCGATCGTCGGTCCGTCCGGCTGCGGCAAGAGCACGCTGCTGTCGATCCTCGGCGGGCTGTTGCAGCCGACCTCGGGCGCGCCGGAGCTGCGCGGGACGCCGCCGGCGGACAGCCTCAATCCGCTGACCTTCGTGTTCCAGGATTTCGCGCTGCTGCCCTGGGCGACGGTGGAGGAGAATGTCGAATTCCCGCTGCTGCATACCCAGCTCTCGGCCGTGCAGCGCCGCGCGCTGGTCGACGACGCCTTGCGCCGCACCGGCCTGACCGACTTCCGCACAACCTATCCGAAGCAGCTCTCCGGCGGCATGCGCCAGCGCGTCGGCATTTCGCGCGCGCTTGCGGTCAAGCCCGCCATCCTGCTGATGGACGAGCCGCTCTCGGCGCTGGATTCGCAAACCCGCGAATTGCTGATGGAAGACTTCGTCCGCCTGCTCGCCGATGGCGGCATGGGCGCGGTCTATGTCACCCACAATCTCGAGGAAGCCGCACGGCTCGCCGACCGCATCGTGGTGCTGTCGCGGCGGCCGGGCCGTATTCGCGAGGTCGTGACCGTACCGATGACGCGCACCGAGCGCGGCGAGATCGCTGCGCGTGAAAAGCTGCTGGCGCTTCAGAACCAGATCTGGTCGCTGATCCGCAACGAGGCGATCGACGCCGAGCGCGAGGTCCAGCATGCTTGATCGCGCGGGGACGTCTGCGAAGGATGACACGACGCGGCGCGTCCGTTTTCGCGGCGCCGGGTTCGTGCCCGCCAGCAGCCGCTTCGGCGGCTGGATCGCGCTCGCCCTCGTCATCGCGATCTGGCAGGCGGCCGGCAGCGCGGGGCTCGTCAATCCGCTGTTCCTGCCGGCGCCGGCTGCGATCGCGCGGGCGATCTACGAGCTCGCGATGTCAGGCGCGCTCTGGCAGCATCTGTCGGCCTCGATACTGCGCATCGGCGTCGGCTGGGTGCTGGGAACGGCGGCCGGCGTCGCGGTCGGCTTCGCCATCGGCCTGTCGCGGCTTGCGCGCAGCGTCGGCATCACCTTCATCTCGGCGCTGTTCCCGATCCCGAAGATCGCACTGCTGCCATTGCTCATTCTCTGGCTCGGCATCGGCGAAGAGCCGAAGATCGCGACCATTGCGCTCGGCGTGTTCTTCTCCACCGCGATCTCGGTCTATAGCGGCGTCGATGCGGTGCCGCGCAACCTCATCCGCATGGCGCAGAGTTTCAACGTTCCCTTCGCCACCATCGTGCGCAAGGTGATCTGGCCCGGCGCGCTACCCGCCATCCTCGCCGGCTTCCGCATCACCGCGTCCGTCGCGCTGCTGCTCGTCGTCAGCGCCGAGATGATCGGCGCCCAGTACGGGATCGGCGCCTTTGTGCTTCAGGCCGGCAATCTGATGCAGACGGACCAGCTGCTCGCGGGCGTGGTGATCCTGTCGGTGTTCGGGCTTGTGGTCGGGAAGGTGATCGGCTGGCTGGAGGTTAAATTATTGCACTGGCGGTGAGGCATACTCCCGTCATTGCGAGGAGCGAAGCGACGAAGCAATCCAGACAATCTCCACAGAAAGATTCTGGATTGCTTCGCTTCGCTCGCAATGACGATGTGGCTAGCAGCGTCGCCTACGCGTTCCCGCGATCCTCGCGGAACAGATCCAGCTTCTGCTGCACCGGGCGATCCGAGAAGCTGAACAGCACGGCGTCGTCTTCGGCCTCGTGCGTCACCCACTGCCAGCTCGGCACCACGAACAAGTCTCGTGGGCCCCATTCGAAAACGGCATCACCGATCCGGCTGCGTCCCTTGCCCTCAATCGGACAGAACACGGTCGCATCGGTCGCGCGGTAGCGTGCGGTCTTGAAACCCTTCGGCAGCAATTGGATGAAGGTGCCGATGGTCGGCATTGCGAAATCGCCGGTCTCGGGGTTGCTGAATTTCAGCTTCAAGCCGTGGCAGGCGTCCCACTCCTGGCTCGCGCGTGCCTTCTCCAGCGCCTCGCGGGTGTAGGCATAGGGATAGCTGAAGATCGGTGAGGTCTTGGACGATCGCTTTGCGTCGACCGGCAGCAGATTGTGGCCGTAGCGTGCGAAGCTGTCGCCGGCGGGCTTTGTGATCCTCTGCTGGTCGTCCTTGGAACCTTCCGCAAAAGAACAGTCGAGGAACTGCACCAGCGGGATGTCGAGGCCGTCGAGCCAGAACATCGGCTCATCGGTCTCGTTGGAATGATCGTGCCAGGTCATCGACGGCGTGATGATGAAATCGCCGGGCTCCATCGCGGTGCGCTCGCCGTCGACCGCGGTGTGGGCGCCCTTGCCTTCGAGCACGAAGCGCAGCGCCGACTGGCTGTGGCGGTGCGCGGGCGCGACGTCGCCGGGCACCACCATCTGCACGCCGGCATAGAGCGAGGTCGTGATTTTCGACTGGCCGCGCAGGCCGGGGTTCTCCAGCACCAGCACGCGCCGCTCGGCTTCCTTGGCCGTGATTAGTCGGCCCGCTTCCGTCATGTAGTCGCGGATGACGTCGAATTTCCACAGATGCGGGCGGCAGGCGCTCTTCGGCTCCGGCGTGATCAAATCGCTCATCACCGTCCACAGCGCGGTGAGGTTTTCGCCGTCGATCTTCCGGTAGAACGCCTCGCGTTCCGGCGTCTTGGTCACGGCTTCCATGGTGCGGCTCCCGTTCGTTTTGTTGATTGACAGTATACTGACGATCTAGGTAGCGTCAACGTGACGAACGGCCTACAAAGCCGCTGTCATTCCGGGGCGCGCCGAAAGGCGCGAGCCCGGAATCCATACTCCCGATCGTGGTTATGGATTCCGGGCTCGACGCTAGCGCGTCGCCCCGGAATGACGAATAAAATACAGGGAGGGTTCCGATGAAGCTGCACGGCTATTTCCGCTCCAGCGCCGCCTATCGGGTGCGGATCGCGCTGAACCTCAAGGGCCTCGGCGCCCAGCACCTGCCGCATCATCTTCGCAAGGGCGAGCAATGTGCGCCCGCCTATCTCGCCATCAATCCGCAAGGGCTGGTGCCGACGCTGGAGAACGATGCGGGAGCGGTACTGACCCAATCCGTCGCCATCATCGAATGGCTCGACGAGACGCACCCCAATCCGCCGCTGCTGCCGAAGGATCCGCTGCCACGCGCCAAGGTCAGGGCGTTCGCGCTGGCGATCGCCTGCGACACCCACCCGGTGCAGAATTTGAAGGTGCTGGCGCGGCTGCGCGAGCTCGGGCTCGCCGAGGAGAAGGTTCAGGACTGGGCGGCGTGGGTCAACCGCGAGGGGTTGTCGGCCTGCGAGACGCTGGTCAGGGACGAGGCGGGGCCGTTCTGCTTCGGCGATGTGCCGACGCTCGCCGATCTCTGCCTGGTGCCGCAGCTCGCCAATGCGCGCCGTTTCGGCGTCGATGTGTCGGCATATCCGCGGCTGCTGAAGGCGGAGGCTGCGGCAAAGGCGCTGCCGGCCTTCGCAAGCGCCGCCCCGGAGAAGCAGCCCGATGCCGAGTAAGCCCGCCCCTCCGATCACGATAGACGCGGTCTATGCCGCGCCGGGCTATCTGTTCCGGCGCATGCAGCAGATCGCAGTCTCGATCTTCATGGAGGAGTGCAAGGCGTTCGATCTCACGCCGGTGCAATACGCCGCACTGATCGCGATCCACACCCATCCCGGCATCGACGCGACACGGCTGTCGGCGGTGATCGCTTTCGACCGCTCCACGCTCGGCAGCGTGATCGAGCGGCTGCAGGCCAAGGATTTTATCGAGCGCAAGCCGGCACCCGAAGACAAGCGGATCAAGCTGCTTTATCTGACGAAATCAGGCGCCGCGATCCTGCGCGAGATCATCCCCGCCGTCGAGCGCGCTCAGGCGCGAATGCTGGAGCCGCTGAAACCCGCCGACCGCAAGGCGCTGATGGGGCTTTTGGTGCAGCTCGTCGACCTCAACAACGAGGCCTCGCGCGTGCCGCTGCGCGCGGAGGACGCGCTGGAGCATCTGGGGAAGGGTGGGTGAGGGGGGCGTCTCTCGTGTTTAGTGACGCCGTTGCCCCAGTCTCAACTGTCATTCCCCGCGAAGGCGGGGAATCCAGTACGCCGCGGCTTCTCCGCATCCCTCGCCGTCTCGGAATACTGGATCGCCCGCCTTCGCGGGCGATGACAGCGAGTTTGGGACTGCTACATCCTCAACAACGCCTGCCGATCAATCTTCCCCGTCCCCGTCTTCGGCAGCTCGTCGATGAAGATCACCTCGCGCGGATATTTGTAGGGAAGCAGCTTGCCCTTGACGTAATCCTGTAGCCGCCGCGTTGCCTCATTCTGATCGGTCGCGCGGTTGTTCATCACCACCACCGCCTTCAGCGTCATGCGGCGGTCCGGCAGCTCGGCAGCGAACACGGCGCATTCGCGGATGTCGGGGTGGTCGGCGAGGCACAGCTCGACTTCGAGCGGGTAGACCCACTGGCCTGAGATCTTGATGAGGTCGTCGGCACGGCCGCGGAAGAAGTGGAAGCCGTCGGCATCGCGCACGAAACGGTCGCCGGTGTAGATCCAGCCGCCCTCGCGGATGGTCTCGGCGGATTTGTCCGGCCGGTTCCAGTACAGCGGCGTGTTGGAATCGCCGCGCACCCACAAGATGCCTTCCTCGCCGTCGGCGACGTCGCGGCCGTCCTTGTCGCGCAGTGCGACCTCGTAGCCCGGCACGCRCAGGCCGGCGGCGCCGAGCTTCTTCTGCGCGGGGCGGTTGGAGAGATAGATGTGCAGCACTTCGGTCGAGCCGAGGCCTTCGACGATTTCGAGGCCGGTGAGCGTCTTCCAGCCGTTGAAGACGTCCGCAGACAAGACCTCGGCCGCGGAAAGCGACATGCGCAGCGACGAGAAGTTGGTCTTGTCTGCTCCCTCCGCTTTGGTCAGTGAGGTGTACAGCGTCGGCAGGCCGAAGAAGACCGTTGGCTTGTATTGCTCGATCGCGGCAAAGATCGATGCAGGCTTCGGCTGGCCCGGCAACAGCAGCGTCGCGGCACCCGCGGAGAACGGGAAGGTGACGGAATTGCCGAAACCGTAGGCGAAGAAGATCTTCGGCACCGAGAAGCAGATGTCGCCGGGCGTCAGCTTCAGCACGTTCTGCGCAAAGGCGGCATCGCTGTAGGCCATGTCGTGCTGGAGATGCACGATGCCCTTGGGCCGGCCGGTCGAGCCGGAGGAGTACATCCAGAACGCCATCTCGTCGCGATGGGTGTCCGCTTCCGCGAGCTCGGCCGGGAACTGCGCGAGCCAGCCGGGCGCCGCGATCGCCGCAGGCGCGGCGTGGTCGCGCGCTTCGCCGTTGACGACGATCAGCGTGCGCAGGCAGGTCGCCTTGCAGGCCTCCGCATCGAAGCGCGTCGCGAATTCGGCATCCGCCACCGCGACCGCCGCGCCGGAATCGGCGAGATAGAATTGCAGCAGGTCCGGCGGCGTCAGCGTGTTGATCAGCAACGGCACGAAGCCGGCGCGCACCGCGCCGAAGAAGGCGGCCGGATAGGCCGGTGTGTCGTCGAGGAACAGCAGCACGCGGTCGCCGCGCTTCAGGCCGAGCGATGCGAACCCGTTGCCCCAGCGGCAAGCTTCCGCGCAAAGCTCGGCATAGCTGCGCGTCCCCGCGGGCCCGATCAGCGCGGGCTTGTCGCCGCGGCCCTTGGCGAGCTGGTCGAACAGCACGCGGCTGGCATTGTAGGTTTGCGGAATGGCAAAGCCGATTTCGCGGGCGCCCGGGCTGTCGGCGGGCACCTGATCGCGGATCTCGCTGCTCATGCGGCATCTCCGCCGTTCTTCTCGGCCTCGTAGCGCGTCATGAAGGCGGGCGACATCGTGCGCAGCCGGGGGTCGTCGATGCGGCCGGAGCGGGTGATGTAGCTGTAGGCGAAGTCCATCAGGCCGAGCTGCATGTGCTGGGCGAAGTGCTCGTACCAGAAGGCCGAGGTGCGCGCGGCATTGACGAGCTTCTGCACCACCGGTTTTCGCGCGGCCTGATAACGGTGCAGCGCGGTCGACAGATGCGCATCCGACTCCAGCGCCTTGACCAGCGCAATGGCGTCCTCGATCGCGAGCCGCGTCCCCGAGCCGATGGAGAAATGCGCCGAGTGCAGGGCGTCGCCGAGCAGCACCATGTTCTTGAACGACCAGTGCTCGTTCCAGACCCAGGGAAAGTTGCGCCAGACCGACTTGTTGGAGACCAGGCAGTGGCCGCCCAGCGTGTCGGCAAAGACCTCCTCGCAGACGCCCTTGCACTGCTCGGCATCCTTGTAGGCGAAGCCATAGGCCTGCCATGTCGCGTGGTCGCATTCGACCAGGAAGGTGCTCATGGTCGGGGAGTAGCGATAGTGATGCGCATTGAAGGCGCCGCGGTCCGTCTTCACGAAGGTCTGCGACAGCGTGTCGAAGCGTTTCGAGGTCCCGTACCAGACGAACTTGTTGGAGGAGTAGGACAGCGACGTGCCGAAATCGCCCTCATAGGCGCGCCGCACCAGCGAATTCAGCCCGTCGGCCGCGACGATCAGGTCGTGGCCGTTGAGCTGGTCGATGGCGTGGATCTGCGTGTCGAAGCGCGGCGTGACGCCGGCGTCGAGCGCGCGCCGCTGGAGGAACTGCAGGAGCTCCAGCCTGCCGATCGAGGAGAAGCCGACGCCGTCGATGGCGACGCTGTCGCCGTGAAGGTTCAGCGTGATGTTCTCCCAGCTCTCCATATGCGGCGCGATCGCATCGACCGTTTCGGGGTCGTCGGCGCGCAGGAATTCCAGGGCCTGATCGGAGAACACGACGCCAAAGCCCCAGGTCGCGTCGGCCGGGTTCTGTTCGAACAGGTCGACTTGATCCTCGGGGTGACGCTTTTTCCAGAGATAGGCGAAGTAGAGCCCACCGGGCCCCCCGCCAATCACGGCGATCCGCAACGTCTGCCTCCCTAATTGACAGTATACTTACTATCTAGGGGTACACTAATGTGCTCCGGCCGTCCGCGCCAGCGGAATTATCGAAGGCGGGGCGCGTCGAAGCTTACTCCCGGACACGCGCCAGGCGCGTGTCCGGGGCAGTGACGTTGCGAACCATAGCCAAACCGCGCGAGCTTGGCCATCCGGGGTCAGACGCAGCGCTTCACGTAGACGCCGTTCACCAGCACCCTGGTACAGCGGACCGCGGGAACCGGCTTGCGCACCACGACGGCCGCATTCGGCCCGGCACAGCCGGCGCGGTAGACGCCGCGGGCGCACACCACCGCGTTGGCATCGGTAGACTCAAAGGTCATGCTCGCGCCGAAGGCGAGGAGCGCGGCAGCAATAAGCAGAAATGAACGCATGTCTTTCTCCGGTCTTGTCGTGATCGAAATCGGTTACTTGCAAAGGGTTTGTCGCGGCAGGCGCGCGAAAATTCATTCGCGCGCGGCCGGTCGGTGGCGCGCGCTTGGCGCGCAATCCCGCGCCGCTTATCGCGCCGCGAATGGCGCCAGCACTTCCTTGCAGGCGGGTGACAGCGACGCGGCATTGCTGGAGATGCATTGCACGATGCGGCCCCCGCCCGGCGCGACGCCGGCGCAGAGCGTGCGGATGTCGGCACCGCAGGCCGAGCGCACGATGAACAGTTCTTCGCGCGGCCGTAGCGGGCGCAGAACGATCACGGCCGGCGCCGCCGCCGGTGCTGCTGCCGGAGGAGCTGCGCCCGCAGGTGCTACTGTCGCAGCAGCGCCGCCGCCACCAGTTGCGGCGCTCACCGCCTTCTCACAGGCCGGCGAAACCTTGGCCTTGTTCTTCTCGAGACATTCGAGGGCGGGGGCGCCACCCGGCGGCACGCTGGCGCACACCTTGGGATAATCGGCGCGGCACGCGCTCTTGACCGCGGCAATCTGCGTGCTGCTCGGCTGCTTTGACGCCGCCGCTTTCGGAGCGGCTGCGGCGGCGGGGGCCGCTTCGGTCTTTGCCGGTTCGGACTTGGCGGGTGCAGCTTCAGTCTTCGGCGCCGCAGCGGGCTCGACCGCGCGAACCGCGGTCTGGCATCCCGATGACAGGCTGGACATGTTCTTCTGGAGACATTGATACGCCTCCACGCCGCCGGGCGTGACACTCGCGCAGTGCGCCATGAAGTCCGAGCGGCATGCGGAGCGGATGGCGCTCTTCTGAGCGTCGGTCGGCGCTTGCGCGAATGCGCCTGTTGCAGTTGCGAAGAGCGTTGCCGCCAGCAGCGCGCGACGCGTTGATGCATGTTTCAACGTGTTGAACATTTGGGTAAATTCCCTGCCCTGTCGGTCACGCCGACGACTTTTAAATGTAATGCAAGCAATCATTGCGGGTGATGCCGCGTGCATCATCATTGGCTGCCTCGGCCTCTACCGCAAGTAGATTATACGGGCGCAATTGCGACGTAACTAGAGCACAGCACGATCCGGAAAAGTGTGCCGCGGCTTTCCCTCGCGACAAACGCGGAATGCGTTGGCGCGGAGATCATGCTCAAACAATACGGCGTCAGAGCTTGACCATGCGCTTGCCGCGGTTCTCTCCCGCCAGCAATCCGATCAGCGCCTTCGGCGTATTCTCCAATCCGTCGATGATGTCCTCCTGCACCTTCAGCTTGCCGGATGCGACCCAGCCCTGGAGGTCGGCGAGCGCGCGCTGGCTCTCCTTCATGTAGTCCATCACGATGAAGCCCTGCATGACGAGCCGCTTCACCACGATCAGGCCGGGCACGCCGCGCGGGCCGTGCGCGGCAGGTGCGCCGTCATATTGCGAGATCGCGCCGCAGCAGGCGATGCGGCCGTAATTGTTCATCTGCGGCAGGCAGGCTTCCAGAATGTCGCCGCCGACATTGTCGAAATAGACGTCGATGCCTTTTGGCGCCGCCGCGCGCAGGGCCTTGAACACCGCGCCGTCCTTGTAGTCGACGGCGGCATCGAAGCCGAGCTCGGAGGTCAGCCAATTGCACTTGTCTGCGCCGCCGGCGATGCCGACCACGCGACATCCCCTGATCTTGGCGATCTGCCCGACGATCGAGCCGACGGAGCCGGCCGCCGCGGACACCACGACGGTCTCGCCCTCTTTGGGCTTGCCGACCTCCAGTAGGCCGAAATAGGCGGTGAGGCCGGCGATGCCGTACACGCTGAGCAGATGCGTCATCGGCTCCAGCTTCGGCATTTTCGTGAGATGCTTTGCCGGCACCGCGGCAAACTCCTGCCAGCCGGTGTCGCCGAACACGATGTCGCCGGCAGCCAGCCCCGGCGCCTTCGAGCTGACGACCTCAGCGATGCCGCCGCCGGCCATCACGCTGTTGGCCTCGACCGCGGAGCGATAGGTCGCGCCGTGCATCCAGGCGCGGTTGGCGGCGTCGAGCGAGATGTAACGCACCTGCAGCAAGGCCTCGCCGTCCTTCGGCTCCGGCATCGCACCCTCGACCATCTTGAAGTGCTCGGCACCGAGCTTGCCGCTGGGCTTTTCGACCAGAAGAATCTGGCGATTGATGCTGCTGCTCATGGCGTTTCCTCTTCGTTTGCTTGACGATTATTGATGCAGCCGCCGCAAAGAAAACGTGCAAGCCGCATTCGTTGTGCGCTGCATGAAGGCTAGATCGCGCCGACCCGTTTCGCAACGGGAACATCAGGCCATCGCGCGAGCACGCCAAGCGTGTTGCGTCGTCGTCATATCTGCGACATCATGAAGCGCCGGTGTAGGTGGGGGTAAGCGATGTCGAACAAGTTTACGCAATACATTCTGGCCGCGATGGTGCTGGGCATCGTCATGGGGGCGGCGATCTTCAACTTCCTGCCTGACACCAGAGCCGAATGGGCTTCCTCCATCAACCTGATCGCCATGATGTTCCTGCGCTTGATCAAGATGATCATCGCGCCGTTGGTGTTCGCGACCCTGGTCGGTGGCATCGCGCATATGGGCAGCGGTTCGCGGCTCGGGCGCATCTTCGCCAAGACCATGGGCTGGTTCGTCAGCGCGTCCTTCGTGTCGCTGCTGCTCGGCCTCGTCATGGTCAATCTGCTCCAGCCCGGCGCGAACTTCCCCGGCACGCTGCCGCAGGCGGGGCAATCGACCGGCTTGCCGGTCTCGGCCTTCTCGATCGAAAAATTCCTGACCCATCTGATCCCGACCTCGATCGCAGACGCCATGGCGCAGAACGAGATCCTGCAGATCGTGATCTTCGCCGTGTTCTTCTCGGTGGCGATGGGCTCGATGCCCGAACGGTCGAAGCCGATCCTGGCAATGATCGACGACGTCGCTCACATCATGCTCAAGGTGACGAGCTATGTGATGCTGTTCGCCCCGCTCGCGGTATGGGCCGCCATCACGGCCACTGTCGCCAAGAACGGCCTCGGCGTGCTGTGGAAGCTCATCGTCTTCATGGGTGGCTTCTATCTCGCGCTTGGGATCCTGTGGGTCATCCTGATGATCGTTGGCTTTATGGTGATCGGGCCGCGATACAGCCATCTGTTGAAGCTGATCCGCGAACCCCTGATGATCGCGTTCTCCACCGCGAGCTCGGAAGCGGCCTATCCGAAGACGCTGGAGGGGCTGACCAAGTTCGGCGCGTCGTCACGGATCTCGAGCTTCGTGCTGCCGCTCGGTTACTCCTTCAATCTCGACGGCACGATGATGTACTGCACCTTCGCGAGCATATTCATCGCGCAGACCTACCACATCGAGATGTCGCTCGCGACGCAGCTGGCGATGCTCGCGACGTTGATGATTACCTCCAAGGGCGTTGCCGGCGTACCGCGCGCATCCCTCGTGGTGATCGCCTCGACGCTGTCGCAGTTCGGCATCCCCGAGGCAGGCCTGCTGATGATCATGGGCATTGACACGTTCCTCGACATGGGACGCAGCGCCACCAATGTCATCGGCAATTCGCTCGCGACCGCCGTGGTCGCGAAGTGGGAAGGTGAGCTCGGGCCCGAGCACGAGCTCGGACCCGGCGAAGCGACGACGCCGGACATGGTTCCGGGCGAACTGCCCGCGATGGCCGGCCATTGACGGGAGTGCATCATGCGCCTTTCAACGGCGATATCGGGTGGCCTGTTGCTGGCGGCGTGCCTGCTGGCAACCGGCGCCTCCGCCCAGACCGGCGGCAGCGAAGGGCTTAGCCCGACGCTGTCGGCCATCAAGAACAGGCACACCGTGCGGCTCGGCTATCGCGAAAGCTCGCCGCCGTTCTCCTTCCTCGACCAGTCGGGCCGTCCGATCGGCTACAGCCTCGAACTCTGCGAGGCCATCGTCGAGGAGATCGGCGTCGAGGTCGATGATCCCGATCTGAAGATCGATTACGTCAAGGTCACCTCGGACGACCGCATCGACGCCGTGCTCCAGAACAAGATCGACCTGGAATGCGGTTCGACCACCGCCAATGCCGAGCGTGGCAAGCGCGTCGCGTTCTCGCCTTTGATGTTCGTCGCCGGCACCAAGCTGATGGTGCCGAAGGCGTCAAAGGTCCAGTCGTTGACCGATCTGAAGGGCAAGACCGTGGTGGTGACGAAGGGCACCACCAACGAGCAGGCGATCCAGGCGGCCGACAAGAAGTCCTCGCTCGGCCTCAACATCGTCACCTCGCCGGATCACGAGCAGTCATACCAGATGCTCGTCGACGGCAAGGCCGATGCGTTCGCGACCGACGACATCCTGCTCTCCGGCCTGATCGCGCGCCACAAGGCGCAGGACAAGTTCCGCGTCACCGGCGACTATCTGTCCTACGATCCCTACGGCATCATGTTCAGGAAGGGCGAGCCGCAACTGTCGGCGGTGGTCGAGCGCACCTTCCGCAAGCTCGGCTCCAATCGCGATCTCGTTCCGCTCTACAACAAATGGTTCAACGCGCGGCTGCCCACCGGCGAACGCCTGAACGTGCCGATCTCCCTGCAGCTGGAGGAAGCCTTCAAGGCGATGGACGACTCTGCCAGCGCGAATAATTAGCGGCGGCTTCTCTTACCCTCCCCCTCCAGGGGAGGGTGGGGATCTTCGCCGTGGCTATTGCGTTTCGTTCCCAAACACCCGATCCAGCGCCGCGTCRTACGTCGCCTGCACCAGCTCCGGATGCAGCTTCGCCAGCGCTTCCATCATCACGCCGGAATTGATTTCCAGCACCCGCCACACGCCATCGACACGGACCACGTCAATCGACGCAAAGGCGATGCCGATGGCGCTCGCGGCATCGGTCGCGAGCTTCACGCAGGCCGTACGAACCTTGTCGTCCTCCAGCAGCACCGGCTTTGCGCCGGCATCGAGATTGTGTCGCCAATCCGACCCACGCTGCTTGCTGTAGACGACGAGTGGCGCATCATCGAGCAGGATCACGCGCACCTCTTGCTCGATCGCGACATAGGGCGAGATCACGAGTCCGGCGCTCATCGAAAAGACCTCGGCAACCGCGTGGTCGAGTTCCGCCTCTGTCGTCACCTTGAACACCGAGCGCCCCGATGTCCCCTCGTTCGGCTTCACCACCACGCCTTGCGGATGGTCGTGAAGCAGCTCGAGCATTGCGTTTCGCCAATTGGGGCCAACAACGTTCTTGCCCAGCTTCGGGTTGAGGAAGAGGCGATGCGGAATGCATGGCACGCCCTCAAGCGCCAGCACCTCGGCAGTGGCCGATTTGTCGTTGGCGAGGCGGTGCGCGATGGCGCTGTTGAGGCCGATGTCGTAGCCGAACGCGAAGTGGCGCTTTACGCGGCTGCGCATCGCGAGCAGCCAGCCGCCGGCGCGGACATCGAGCGCGATGCCATGGGTTGCGCAATAGCGCCTGATCGCCTGGACGAAGATCCGCTCGCCGCTTGCCATGTGTTCAGTCGTTCCTGTCGCCAAAAGCCGCAAAAATGCGGGAAACGGCGCCAAACCGGGGTGAAAGTCAGAGCTATTCTTAATGAAATTCTCGCGAGCGCGACGGAAATTAAGTGCTGCAATCAGGCCCTGAAGGGAAAAGAAATTGCCCGCCGCGCATGCCCGGCAGCAGATTCATTAATGATGTGGCCATTTCCGCCGCAAATGCCGGTTTGAGCGGCATCAATTGCATCCGGAACGAGGTTGATTATTGGCCTCAATGGCGTAGATCACACACGCGAAATCCTCCGCCATGGCAATGGTGTCCGCCCCGCTTTCAGGGGCCGGGCAATGCTTTTGCCCTAAAACCGCAATTATTCGGAATATCGAAAATCATGAGCGCGTTTTACCGAGAGAAGGTTCTTTCCGTCCAGCACTGGACCGATACGCTGTTCAGCTTCCGCGCCACGCGCGACACCGGCTTCCGCTTCCAGAACGGCCAGTTCGCCATGATCGGCCTCGAGGTCGACGGCCGTCCGCTGCTGCGCGCCTACAGCATGGCGAGCGCCAACCACGAGGAAGAGCTCGAGTTCTTCTCGATCAAGGTTCAGGACGGTCCGCTGACCTCGCGCCTGCAGAAGATCAAGGAAGGCGACACCATCCTGGTCGGCCGCAAGGCGACCGGCACGCTGATCACCGACAACCTCATTCCCGGCAAGCGGCTGATGCTGCTCTCGACCGGCACCGGTCTCGCGCCCTTCGCCAGCCTGATCAAGGACCCCGAGGTCTACGACCAGTTCGACAGCATCGTGCTGGTGCATGGCTGCCGCCAGGTCTCCGAGCTTGCCTATGGCGAGAAGCTGGTTGCTTCCTTGCGCGAGGACGAGCTGTTCGGGGAGCTGCTGGCGGACAAGCTGATCTACTATCCGACCRTGACCCGCGAGCCGTTCAAGAACCGTGGCCGCATCACCGACCTCATCAACTCCGAGCAGATCTTCAACGATATCGGACAGGGCCCGCTCGACATCGAAACCGACCGCATCATGATGTGCGGCAGCCCGGCGATGCTGGAAGAGCTGAAGGTGATGTTCGAAGGTCGCGATTTCATCGAGGGAAGCGGCAACAAGCCCGGCCATTTTGTGATCGAGAAGGCGTTCGTCGAGCGGTAAGCGCCGTTCGGCTTTTGATTGACGCTCCGTAGCCAAAACATCGGTGTCGTCCCGGGGCGCGCGACTTGTCCGCCGTAGCTCGAAGAGCGAAGGCGGAAGCGCGAGCCCGGGACCCATAACCACAGGAAGTGGTTTGGCGACGGCTAGTGGTTATCAGCTCGCGCCATAACCTCTCCCTGTGGTTATGTGGCCCCGCGTTCGCGGGGACGACGGCGGAGAGTTTGGCTGGCATCCCGCCGCACACTCGCCAGCCATCCACGTCCCTCACCATCCTCCCCCGACTTTGTTATTGGCGCGTCTCGCGCGCCCCTTGTTATAAGCTCGCGCCAAAATCTCGCCGCGATGTTGCAATGCGAGAGCTGGGGAGCTGCGCAAATCTTGTCCGTGATCGACCATGGTCCGCCGAAACCGACTGCCTTCGTGCTGGCGGGCGGCGGCAGTTTTGGAGCGATCCAGGTTGGCATGATGCATTCACTGGCGCGGCACGGGGTCGTCGCCGATCTCGTCGTCGGCTCCAGCGTCGGCGCGATCAACGGCGCCTATTATGCCGGCGACCCCTCGCTCAAGGGCGTGCTGGGGCTGGAGGCGGTCTGGCGCGGCCTGAAGCGTCATGATGTCTTCCCGGTCACCTGGAAGAGCCTCGCCGGATTCATGTGGCGGCGCGATTTCCTGATTCCCCATGACGGCATCCGCAAGCTGGTCGAGGACCACATCCCCTATCGCAACCTCGAAGATGCCGCGCTTCCGGTGCACATCGTCACCACCGATTTCGTCTCCGGAGAGAGCGTGGTGTTGTCGGAGGGGGCGACGGTGGACGCGATCCTGGCGTCCACTGCGATCCCCGGCGCGTTCTCGCCGGTCTACTACCGCAATCGTTTCCTGGCCGACGGCGCGCTCTCCTCGAACACGCCGGTCCGGGTCGCGATCAAGAAAGGCGCAAAACGGCTGGTCGTGCTGCCGACCGGACACGCCTGCGCGGTGAAGGACCCGCCGGTGGGCGCGGTTGCCAATGCCCTGCATGCGCTGACGCTGCTGATCGCCCGGCAATTGGTGGCGGAGCTCGAGGGGGTGGCGTCCGACATCGAATATGTCGTGGTGCCGCCGCTCTGTCCGCTGGTGGGATCGCCCTACGATTTTTCGCGGACCGACGACCATATCGAGCGTGCGGTCGCGAGCACCGATGCCTGGCTGGCGCGAGGCGGCCTCGAGCAGCACGGCGTCATTCCGCACGAGGCGCAGCCTCATGGTCACTGATTTGTCATTTCATTTGAATCTATTGCACTGCGAAGCCCGCCGCGGGATGGATTGATTTGCGGCATCCGGATTCGGTAGCCTCAAGGCGGGGTCCGCGTCATAACCATGGACGTGGCGCGGGCGTATCATGCCCTGTCAGACTGACGAGAGGGATGTGGTCGTGGCCAACGATAACAAGACGCAAGCTTCGCCCGAAGGGCTGATGGAAACCCTGCTGCTGCCGTTCTCGCCGCGCTTCATCGTGCTGACCATCTGCGCGGTCGTCACCGCGCTGCTGATCGGCATCGGTCTCGCCGATGGCAAGATCTTCGACATCCTGCTGATCCCGATCCTGATCTTCGGCGCTCTCACGCTGCTCGGCGTCCGCGATCTCATGCAGAAGAGTCACGCGGTGCTGCGCAACTATCCGATCTCGGCGCATATCCGTTTTCTGCTTGAAGAGATACGCCCCGAGATGCGGCAGTATTTCTTCGAGAGCGAGAAGGACGGCATGCCGTTCTCGCGCGATACCCGCTCGCTGGTCTATCAGCGCGCCAAGATGGAGCTCGACAAGCGCCCGTTCGGCACCCAGGAGGACGTCTACCGCGAGGGCTACGAGTGGATGCATCACTCGGTCTCGCCGAAGACGCATGCCGAGGAGAAGTTTCGCGTCCCCATCGGCGGCCCCGATTGCGCAAAGCCATATTCGGCATCGGTGTTCAACATCTCCGCGATGAGCTTCGGCGCGCTCAGCCCGAACGCCGTGCGCGCGCTCAATGCCGGCGCTAGGAAGGGCGGCTTCGCGCATGACACCGGCGAGGGCGGCTTCAGTCCCTACCATCGCGAGATGGGCGGCGACATCATCTGGGAGATCGGCTCCGGCTATTTCGGTTGCCGTCATCTCGACGGCACGTTCGATCCGGAGGCATTCGCGCGCGTCGCGAGCCAGGACCAGATCAAGATGGTCGAGCTCAAGATCAGCCAGGGCGCCAAGCCCGGCCATGGCGGCGTGCTGCCGGCTGCGAAGGTGTCGGAGGAGATCTCAAAAATCCGCGGCGTCACGATGGGCGAGGACTGCATTTCGCCGGCCTCGCACCGCGCCTTCTCCACGCCTGTTGGCATGATGCAGTTCATCGCCGAGATGCGACGCTTGTCCGGCGGCAAGCCGGCCGGCTTCAAGCTGTGCATCGGTCATCCCTGGGAATTCCTGGCGATCTGCAAGGCGATGCTGGAGACCGGCATCTATCCGGATTTCATCGTCGTCGATGGCAATGAAGGCGGCACCGGCGCCGCGCCGCTGGAGTTCATGGACCATCTGGGCATGCCGATGCGCGAGGGCGTCAATTTCGTCCACAACGCACTGGTCGGCATCAATGCGCGCGACCGCATCAGGATCGGCGCATCCGGCAAGATCGCGACCGCCTTCGACATGGCGCGGGCGATGGCGATTGGCGCTGACTATTGCAACTCGGCGCGCGGCTTCATGTTCTCGCTGGGCTGCATCCAGTCGCTGAGCTGCCACACCGACCGCTGCCCGACCGGGGTTGCGACCCAGGACCCGACACGTGCGCGTGCGCTCTATGTGCCGCTCAAGATCGACCGCGTGCATAATTATCACCATGCCACACTGCACTCGCTCACCGAGCTGATCGCCGCGGCCGGCCTCGAACATCCGCAGCAGCTGCGCCCGATCCACTTCAGCCAGCGGACATCGACCACCCAGGTGCGATCCTTTGCGCAGCTCTATCCGTCGCTGCGTCCGGGCGAGCTGCTCGAAGGCACCGAAGATCCGCGCTTCCGCGATGCCTGGCTGATGGCGCGGGCGGAGACGTTCCAGCCGGCGCCGTAGGGGCCACCGCATGATCCGCCGCATCCTGCGGCGGTAAAAATTCATCGGGATTGTGGTTGTGTTTTAACGTCTGTGTCAGCTTGGGGTGTAAATTGGCCCCATGGACGAGCGACGCGACAAAGCCAGGCACCGCGTGCTGAAAGCCGGAACCATCGAGTTCGGCGGCGGCGCGATCGACTGCACCGTCCGCAATTTCTCCGATACTGGTGCCGCGCTCGATGTCACCAGTCCGGTCGGTATCCCCGAGCGCTTCACTCTGGTCATCCAGGCCGACGGAACGCATCTCGCCTGCACGGTCGTCTGGCGCAAGGAGAAGCGGATCGGCGTGCGGTTCGGGTGAGCGGTCTGCGTTTGATCGGCGCGCGCTTAGGGCGCGCTTGTCCGGGACGACGGGTGGAGGGTTGGGTGCGCAATCACCCCGTCTAGACCTCACTCAACCGGCCCGCCAGAATCTTGTCGATCCTGCGTCCGTCGAGATCGACCACCTCGATATGCCAGCCGGCGAAGTCGAAGGCATCGCCGACATTCGGCAGCACGTTGAACTGTTGCAGCACCAGGCCCGCCACCGTGTTGTAGCGGTGCGGCGGCAGCTCGACGCCGAGCAACTCGCCGAACTCGTCGACCGGCATCCAGCCGGAGACCAGCAGCGAGCCGTCATCGCGCCTGACATAGGCCGGCTCCGGCGGTCCCTCCTCGGAATGGAAGGCGCCGACGATCGATTCCAGAATGTCAGCCGTCGTCACGATACCCTCGAAGGCGCCGTATTCGTCGTAGACCAGACCGACATGAACCGGAGCGGCTTTCAGGATCGCCAGCACGTCGCGGGCGTCGGCTGATGCCGGAATGCCGGGCGCCTCGCGCACCAGCGCTCGCAGATCCGGCGTGCGCTCGTTCATGTAGGCAACCAGCAGGTCCTTGGCCTGGAGCACGCCGATCGGCTTGTCGCGATCGCCGTCCGAGACGGGAAAGCGCGAATGCGGGCTCTTCGCGATGATCGCTTGAATGGCCTCCGGCGCATCGTTCAGATCGATCTCGTTGACCTCCGTGCGCGGCGTCATGATCGCGCCGACCGGCCGGTCGCCGAGCCGCATGACGCCCGCGATCATCTCCTTTTCGCCCGACTCCAGCACGCCCGCGTTCTCGGCTTCGCTGACGAGGTGATGGATCTCGTCCTCCGAGACCTTCTCCTCGGCCTTGCCGCCGCGCCCGAGCAGCGTGAGGATCAGCTTGCCGGAGAGATCGAGCAGGAAGACGAGCGGCAGCGAGATACGCGCCAGAACGTGCATCGCGGGCGCGACCTTGACCGCGATGCTCTCGGGGTCGCGCAGCGCCACCTGCTTCGGCACCAGCTCGCCGACGATCAGGGTGGCGTAGGTGATGAGCGTGACGACGATGCCGACGCCGACGATGTCGGCAATCCCTGAGGACAGGCCGAGCTCGACCAGCCATTGCGTCAGCCGCTGTCCGAGCGTCGCGCCGGAGAACGCGCCCGAGAGCACGCCGACCAGCGTGATGCCGATCTGCACCGTCGAGAGGAACTTTCCGGGATCGGCCGCCAGCGTCAGCGCCCGCTCGGCGCCGCGCACACCCTTGGCTGCGAGCAGCGACAGCCGGGCCGGGCGGGACGAGACCACGGCCAGCTCGGACATGGACAACAGGCCGTTAATGACGATCAGGACGACGACGATGATGATTTCGACGGACAACATTGTGCGCAAGGAGAAGGGATACTTGACCCGGCGAACGCCGGACCAAGCCCCTTATATATGAACTCGATGCACAATTTGTCCGGTTCCCGACCAAATTGCCGCAGGCGGGATCAAGCGCTCTCGCCCGGGTTTTCGAGGCTGAACGTCTCCGACTGCTCGTCATATGCGAACAGCTCGCCATAACGTCCCCAGGACACCACGGTCCTGAGCGTCTCGTCCGCATAGTCCTCGGACATGTAGTCTTCGAGCTCGTTGCGGAACCGTGCCGCGGGGGCGGTATGGGAGGGACGTTCGTCGAGCACGCGGCGAATCAATCCCATCACCGGCACGTAAGTGACGAGATGTTCGGCGAACAGCTTCTTGCGTGCGTCGGTTTCGAGATGGGCAAAACGCTTGCCCGTGTCGGTGAGCATCAGGTCACCTTCGCTCAGCTGGGCGAAGCGCAGCAGTTGCAGGGACTCGCCGAGGTGGAGGATCTCGTCGGCCTCGAGCTGGAGCTGGCTTGCGAGCACGGGCAGGTCGGCGTGTCCGTGATAGGGCGGCCCCGCCAGCGTCTCGATCAGGCCCGACAGCACGTTGGACGATACGTGGTGCAGGGTCATGCCGACACCGGAGCCCAGGATGCCTTCGACGGGGGGCGCCTTCGGTTCGGCGCGTTGGGTCATGCGCGCGTAGATGTTGTCGACGAGCTGCCGGAAATGGGGGTCGAGCCGGTTGCGCGGATGCGGCATGTCGACCTTGATCTCGGCGGCGACACGCCCTGGATTGGATGAGAACACCAGGATGCGATCGCACATCAGGACCGCCTCCTCGATATTGTGCGTCACCATCAGGATCGATTTGATCGGCAACCGGCCCTCGATCCAGAGGTCGATCAGGTCCGTGCGCAGTGTCTCGGCCGTGAGGACGTCGAGTGCCGAGAACGGCTCGTCCATCAGCAGGAGGTCCGGATGCACCACCAGCGCGCGGGCGAAGCCGACGCGCTGCCGCATGCCACCCGACAGTTCCTTCGGGAAGGCGGACTCAAACCCGTCAAGGCCGATCAGGTCGATCGCAGCAAGAGCGCGCTTGTGGCGCTCGGTGGCATCGACGCCCAGCGCTTCGAGCCCGAGCTCGACGTTCTGGAGCACGGTCAACCAGGGAAACAACGCGAATGACTGGAACACCATGGCGACGCCGTTCGGTGGCCCGACGATGATCTCGCCGCGACAGGTCGCCTGTCCCGCAGACGGGCTGACCAGACCGGCGATGATCCGCAGCAAGGTGGACTTGCCGGAGCCGGAGCGGCCGAGCAGGCCGACGATCTCGCCCGAGCGGATCGTCAGGTCGACCTTGTCCAGCACCAGGAGCTGTTCGCCGCTGCCTTTCGGGAAAGATCGGCAGACACCGCGGATGTCGATGAGCGCAGAGGGTTGATCGAGCATGATGGTCTCCTCGTCAGCCGAGCCGCAAGCGACGCTCGCCGAAGGCATAGAGYGGCCGCCAGACCAGACGATTGAACAACGTCACCAGGATGCACATCGTGGCAATTCCGAGCACGACGCGCGGGAAGTCGCCGGCTTCCGTGGCGGAAGCAATATAGGCGCCGAGTCCGGTGGCCTTCAGATGCGTGTCGCCCCAGCTTGCGACCTCCGCGACGATCGACGCATTCCAGGAGCCGCCGGACGCCGTGATCGCGCCGGTGATGTAATAAGGAAAGACGCCGGGCAGTATCACCTTAAACCACCATCGCCATCCCCGGAGATGGAAGCTGCCGGCGGCTTCGCGCAGATCGCTCGGGAAGGCGCTGGCGCCCGCGATCACATTGAACAGGATGTACCACTGCGTGCCCAGGATCATCAGCGGGCTCAGCCAGATGTCTGGATTGAGCTTGAAGCTGACAATGGCGACGACAAAGACGGGGAAGGCGAGATTGGCCGGGAAGGCCGCCAGAAACTGGGCCAGCGGCTGGATTCGTTCGGCGAGCTTCGGGCGAAGCCCGATCCACACGCCAACCGGCACCCAGATCAGCGTGGCGAGGGTGATCAGGATGGCGACGCGCAACAACGTGATGAGCCCGTCCCTGATGACGACGAGAACGTCGGACATTCCGAGACTGGCCGAGAGATAGCGATAGGTCAGCCAGGCGGCATAGGCCGTGCCGGCGAGGATCAATGCGATCCAGACCGTATCGACGAGGCGTGACGTCTGGTCTTGACCTGGTGCCGCGGGCGGCAGCTTCGGCAGCGGAATGCGCAAGTTCGAGATCGCGCGGTTCAGCGCCGCGAAAGGAAGGGTCAGCGCACGCAGCGCCCGAGTCCGGCGGAACAGGTCGAGCATCCAGGAGGCCGGCGCCTCGCCTGAGGCGGTCTGCTCGAAGCGGAATTTGTCGGCCCAGGCGACGATGGGGCGGAACAGCAGCTGATCATAGGCGATGATCACGAGCAGCATCGCCAGCATGGCGTAGAGGATCGCCGGCAAATCCTGCTGCTGAATTGCCATCGCGACATAGGAGCCGATGCCCGGCAGCGTCACCGTGGTGTTGCCGACGGTGATCGCCTCCGAGGCCACCACGAAGAACCAGCCGCCCGACATCGACATCATTGCGTTCCAGATCAGGCCGGGCATCGCGAAGGGGACGTCGAGGCGCCAGAAGCGCTGCCAGCCGGACAAATGGAAGCTTTGCGTGGCCTCTTCCAGATCCTTCGGAACGTTGCGGATCGACTGGTACAGGCTGAACGTCATGTTCCAGGCCTGGCTGGTGAAGATCGCGAACACCGAGGCGAGCTCGGCGCCGAGCACCTGCCCCGGAAACAAATTCATGAAGAACACGACGGTGAAGGTGAGGAAGCCCAGGATCGGGACGGATTGCAAAATATCCAGCAGCGGGATCATCACCAATTCGGCTCGCCGGCTCTTGGCTGCGATCGCCGCGTAGATGAAGGTGAAGACCGTCGAACAGACGATGGCGAGCAGCATCCGTAAGACGGTGCGCAAGGCGTAAAGCGGAAGGTTTGCCGGATCGAGCGTGACCGGTGCGCGCTCGAGCTCGGACAGCGGCGCCGTGGTCTGCTCGCCGCCATAGACGATCAGGACCATGGCGCCGATCACGAGGATCAGCGCCGCGACATCCCAGACATTGGGGAGTAGCGCCCGGCCGATCGCGGCCGTGCGGATATCTCTCGGCTTCATAGGCCCGCCCTTGGGCTGGAATTTTGGGCTAGAACTCTGCGTGCAGGCGGCCCGAGAAGATCGAGACCGGCCCGCGGTCGGCGTTATAGGCCGGGTTTGTGATCAATTGATAGTCCGCGGTCAGCGTGACGTTCTTGTTCACCGAATAGGCATAGTAGGCCTCAAGGATGCGCTCCTTGCGGTAGTTGAGAGCGCCGTCGCCGATGAGAACACCGAGGCCGCCGGCGGCCAGGAAGTCGCGATAATCCTGCGAGATAGCATTGACCGCGCCGCCGATGCCGACGACGTCGTCAGGCCGGCCCCATTTCGTGCCCTTGATCGACAGTCCGCCGGCTAGGCTGCTGTTGATGTCGGTGAAGGCGAGTGTTTCGGTCTTGCCGTCGTTCCAGCTCCAGCGGCCGAACAGCCCGATATCCTCTGTGATCGCCTGCTCGAGGTTGACGACGTAGCCGACCTTGAGGCGGCCGCGGCGGGTCTGCGCGATGTCGAGATTGAGCGCAGGATTGTCCAGCGTCTCGCGGAAGCTGCCCATGTTGGCGCTGTCGACCCAGCCCATGGTCCTGAGCTTGCCAGGTTGGCCGAGCAGCGAGAACCGCGTCTCCAGCTCGATCGCGTACTGACCGCGTTCCCCGACCCTGGTGTCGAAATGATTCGAATTGGACTCCGCGACCATCAGGAAATAGCCGCCGCGCAGCGCCCATTGCTTCTGGTTGAGCTCGGCGGTGACGCCATAGGTGAGACCGACCTTGTCGGCGGAATAGTCGAAGGCGCCCGGCGCCCACAGCGACCAGTTCATGAAATCCTTGCGGGTGTCCTTGGCAAAGGCATTGCCGTCGAACACGTCGATCACCGCGAACTTGCCGGCTTGCACTGTGAGCCGGGAAATGTCGACCTTCTGCGCAAGCTGCAATTGGCCGCTCGCGAGCTCTTCCTGCTCGCCGCCAAAGCCGAACGTCTGGCGCACGAACAGCCGCGAGGTGTTGTAATGCGGATAGGGGAAGTTCGACTTCTGCGCTTCGCCGTTGGGAAAGCCTGCCGCGCCCACCGTGTCGTTCAGTCCAAATCCCTGGAGCAGTTCGGGATTGTAATAGACCTCGCCGCCGTCCCACAGCCGCGCGTTCAGGAACAGGCTGTTGCTCCAGGTCGCCTTGGCCTGGGTTGAAGGCGAGAGCGAGTTTGTTCCGCTGTAGAGAGCGGGGAACGACGGATAGCCTTGCGGCAGATAAGTGCTCTGACCGTGAATCTCCCAGCGATCCGATTCCGTGTCGATCAGGGAGCTCTTCGGATTGTAGCTCGGCATGCCCGGCCAATCGACCTTGCGGTTGAGCCCGAGCCTGATCGACTGGAAGTCGAGCGGCGAGGAGGTGTATTGGGCCCCCGTGGAGAAGGCGACGTTGGCGCCGTCGAAGCGGCTATGGAGATATTCGAGCCGTGCGCTCCAATGCGGCGCGAAGCCGTATTCGATGCCGGCACCCGCGATCCAGCCGGGCCGCGTGTTCAGGATTTTCGGGACGTCGCCCGCGGCCGGCGTGTCGAAATAGCGCTCGCCCATCCACGCAAAGCCGCCGGTGGCATAGACGAGCCATGGACCGCTGGTGTAGCCGACGCGGCCGCGCAGGCTGGCGGTGTAGTCCCACTGCTGGATGACCGTGTTGGCAGGTGTCGCGAGGAAGGAAACGATCGAGTTGGAGGTGATGTAATTGGGAAACGAAAAATCGCCTTCGACGCCGACGAGCCAGCCGGAGTTGAGCCGGTAGTTGTAGCCGGCCTGCACGCCGCCGATCATGCCGCTGAAGACGCCGCTGCCGTTGATCGCGGTGCCGTCGTTCAGCGCGAAGCTGGACGAGCCACGGCTGTAGCCGGCATGCGCGCCGATATAGAGGCCGGTCCAGTCATAGACCGCTTTCAGCGCCGGCGCCTTCAGCGGCAGATCGGCCGCGTGTACGGCGGCGGGAAAAGCCAGCACGCCCGAGGCAATCGCCGCGGCCGTTCGCAAATACCGGTGTCGGTGACCTCTCAACTTCAAAACGCACGCCCCCAAACGCGAATGTGTCCTATTCGCCGCGATATCCCTGCAGATTCGCGGCGACCCTGTCACGAAGTCTTGGTTGTTCACGCGATCGGACCAGACGATCCCGATTCGACGCGATTTCTTCCCAAGCCCCTGTGCTTGTTACAAACCTTATTGCGATTAATTCGCAATAGCAACTGGCACGGATTGCCGCAGCGGATGGTTCGCACTCTTGTGTGACGAAGCTGCAACAAATTCTCAGGTCCAAAATGAATGACCCGCCCGGGGGGACAGCCGGGCGGGTCGGGGGCACGACACGGGGTGGATGAGGCGCCCGTGTCGAACGCGGGATCCACGTGAGATCGGCCTCAGGTACTCAAATCAGTAGCAAGTACGAACGCGGCCGACGTACTGGCCGAAGGCGTTGTACTGGGCGACCCAGCCGCAGCGGTGATAGCCGTAGTAATAGGGGTCGTTGCTGGCGGCGATCGCGGAGCCGACGACGGCGGCGGTGGCGATGCCGGCACCCACACCCCAGACCCAGCCGGGCTGCTTGGCTTCGGCCGAGGAGGTGGTGGACACGATGCTGCCGGTGACGGCGAGGGCAGCGAGCGCGACGGCGGCAATCCTGGTCTTGATCGACATGTGAAACTCCATCCGGGTTGAGGCGGTCCGTTGTGGTCCGCGTGCCCAGTTGGACGGAGGCTTGTCGCGTCCGGTTCGAATCCCGCAAAAGCGGGCGTGCAGCCAGGATGTTTCCTGAATGATTCCAGTCGGATGCGAGCTAGCCGAGAGGCCCTTTGGCGAGCCTGTTCACGTCGAAGTTATCGACCTCGGCCAGCAGCTCGCAGAAAGCCGCCGCGCCCTGATCGAGCAGCTGCGCACCCTTCTCGGGGACGGCCAGCGTCGCGTTGCCGATCGCGCCGCTCGTGTGGAGATCCTGCGCCTGCCAGGCGAACGGCGCGGGCCGCTGTGTCGACAGCCAGCGATACTGCTTTTCCATGGCGATGCTGCTCGCGGGAAAATCCGCGATCGCATCCTTGCGCACCTGATCGGGATAGCGTGCCAGCATGATCGACGTCTCGACGGCGCCGCCGTGAATGCCGTGGCGCACCTCATCGGCCGGGAACAGTTTCTCCGCGCCCGACAGCCGCGACCACGACGTCGTCACCACAAAGAGCTTGTGATGCGCGCGAAGATCCTGCGCGACCAGCATCATTGCCGCGCTGTTGCCGCCATGGCTGGTGATGATGACGAGCTTCTTCACGCCGCGCCGCGCGATGTCCTCGCCGATTGCGGTCCATCGCTTCAGCGCCACCTCGGTCGGCAGCGTCTGCGTGCCCGGATAGTCGATATGCTCGGTGGAAATCCCGACCGGTTCAACGGGCAGGAACGTCGCCGGAACATTTGCGGGCAACAGCTCGCGCACGCGCGCGAGATACGCGTCCGCGATCAGCACGTCGGTCTCGAGCGGCAGATGCGGGCCGTGCTGCTCGGTCGCCGCCAGCGGCAGCACCGCGATCCAGCGCGACACGTCCGCAAGGCTCCCATCGGCCCAGTTGATGTCGATCCAGTCGCGAGACGGCGTCATCGTGGTTTCTTTGCCCGAATTTGTCGCGTATTTTGGGGTTATCAGGGGACGCGGGCCTGGCCGGCTCGCGTCCCCGAACTTCATGCGGTTCTATCGCGTTGCCTTCACATCGGCCAGCCACGATCGACGGAGTGCCATCATGACCCCCTCTCATCTGCGGCGAGCGTTAACGGCGAGCTTGATGGCCGCTTTCGTCTCTCTCGCGCCGGTGCGCGCCGAGACGCTGGACAAGGTCACCTTCGGCACCAACTGGGTCGCCGAGGCCGAGCATGGCGGTTTCTTCCAGGCGGTCGCCGACGGCACCTACAAGAAATACGGGCTCGACGTCACCATCGTTCCCGGCGGTCCGAACGAGAACAACCGGATGCTGCTGATCGCCGGCAAGATCGATTTCTTCATGGCCGCGAACACGCTGATGTCGTTCGACGCGGTGGCGAATAACGTCCCCGTCGTCACCATCGCAGCGGTCTTCCAGAAGGATCCGCAGGTGATGCTGACGCAGCCGGACGCCAAGGTCGCCAAGATCGAGGATCTCAAGCCGCTGACCTTGTTCGTCTCCAAGGAGGGCATGACCAGCTACTTCCAGTGGCTGAAGTCCGAATACGGCTTCAACGAGAAGAACGTCCGTCCCTACAATTTCAATCCGCAGCCCTTCATCGCCAACCCCAAGAGCGCGATGCAGGGCTACGTCACCTCCGAGCCCTTCGCGGTCGAGAAGGCCGCCGGCTTCAAGCCGAATGTGCTGCTGCTTGCCGATTACGGCTTCAACACCTATTCGACCCTGATCGAGACGCGCCGCGACATGGTCGAGAAGAAGCCGGACCTGGTGCAGCGCTTCGTCGATGCCTCCATGGTCGGCTGGTACAATTACATCTACCGCGACAATTCCGCGGGCAATGCCATGATCAAGAAGCTCAACCCGGAGATGACCGACGAGCTGCTCGCCTATTCCGTCGCCAAGATGAAGGAATACGGCATCGTCGATTCCGGCGAGTCCTTGAAGAACGGCATCGGCGCGATGAGCGACGAGCGCTACACGTCCTTCTTCAACAAGATGGTGAAGGCCGGCGTCGTGAAGGCGGATCTCGACTTCCGCAAGTCCTATACGCTGCGCTTCGTCAACAAGGGCGTCGGCGTCGAGCTGCGCCCGAGCAAGCCGTAGCGCAAGGTCCATGTCATCCGTCAAAAGCTCGTCCGGGGTCGAGGCCGGACTGACGGCTCTCGCCGTCAGCCTGCGCGGCGTGACGAAGGCGTATGACAATGGCGTCATGGCGCTCGGCCCGCTCGACCTTGCCGTTCGCAAGGGCGAGTTCATCTCGCTGCTGGGCCCGTCCGGTTGCGGCAAGTCCACTGCGCTGCGCCTGATCGCAGAGCTCAGCGCGCCATCGTCCGGCATCGTGCGGGTGGCGCGCCACGAGGGCGATGTGCTGCCGGGTCATGGCATCGGCTTCGTGTTCCAGGAGCCGACGCTGATGCCCTGGACCAGCGTGCGCGAGAATGTGCGGCTGCCCTTGAGGCTCGCAGGCGTTCCGAAGGCGGAGGCGCGCGCGCGGGCCGATGAGGCATTGGCCAGCGTGGGTCTTGCCGATTTCGCCGATGCTTTCCCACGCGAGCTCTCCGGCGGCATGAAGATGCGGGTGTCGCTGGCGCGTGCGCTCGTCACCGACCCTGATATCCTCCTGATGGATGAGCCGTTCGCCGCGCTCGACGAGATCACGCGCTTTCGCCTCAACAACGACCTGCTCGCGCTGTGGCGAGCCCTGGGCAAGACCGTCATCTTCGTCACCCATTCGGTGTTCGAATCCGTCTACCTGTCGCAGCGGGTCGTGGTCATGACCGCGCGGCCCGGCCGCATCCAGGCCGATATCCGCATCGAGACGGTCGAGCCGCGCGGTGAGGAGTTTCGGACCTCGGCCGCCTATTCCAATTATTGCCGGAAAGTGTCGGCCGCGCTGGCGCCGTCCTATTCGGGGCAATCGATGCTATGAACGCGCAAGCTGCCGTTACCGCAAAACCATCCGGCGCGCAACGCGCGATGCGCTTCGTGCTTCCCGTCATCGTGTTCGCGGCCGGACTCGCGGCCTGGGAACTGGTCGTCCGCATCAAGGACATCCCGCCTTACGTTCTGCCAGCACCCTCCGTCATCTTCCTGACGCTGATCAAGGACTGGGCGGTGCTGTCACAATCGCTCGCGACCACGCTGCTGACCACGCTCGAAGGTTTTGTCGCCGCCAGCATCGGCGGCATCGCGCTGGCGCTGCTGTTCAACCAGTCGAAATGGGTGGAATATTCGCTATTCCCCTATGCAATCGTCCTCCAGGTGACTCCTGTCATCGCGATTGCACCGCTGCTCCTGATCTATCTGGAGCAGCAGACCGCGGTCGTCGTCTGCGCCTTCATCGTTGCCTTTTTCCCGGTGCTGTCCAACACCACGCTCGGGCTGAATTCGGTCGATCGCAACCTTGCCGGCCTGTTCCAGCTCTATGGCGCCTCGCCGCCGCAAACCCTGCGCTTCCTGAAGCTGCCAGCGGCGCTGCCCTATATCCTCGGGGGCCTGCGCATTGCCGGCGGCCTGTCGCTGATCGGCGCGGTTGTGGCCGAAATCGCGGCCGGCACCGCCGGCGCGGGCTCCGGGCTCGCCTACAGGATCGCCGAATCCGGCTATCGATTGAACATACCCCGCATGTTCGCAGCGCTGCTGCTGTTGTCGTTGGCCGGGATTGTCATCTATGGGGTGCTGGCGCTAGTTTCCCACCTCGTTTTACGGCGCTGGCACGAGAGYGCGCTTGGAAAGGAAAACTGATGACTACCGGTTCGATTTCGTCCGAAAAGATCGACCTTCTGATCTATGGGCCGGTGCGGCCAATTCTCGACAACGGTTTTTCCGATCATTTCGTCGTGCACAAGGCGGAGACCCGGGGCGATCTCGAGCGGCTGACACCGGCGATCCGCGAAAAGATCCGCGGCGTGGCGGTGACCTATCACACCGTGCGTGCCGACAGGGACTCGCTGTCGCAATTGCCCAAGATCGAGATGGTGGCGAGCTTCGGCGTCGGCTACGACCACGTCGACGCCAAATACGCGGCCGAGCACAACATCATCGTCACCAACACGCCCGACGTGCTGACCGAGGAGGTCGCCGACGTCGCGATGGGTCTTCTGATCTCCACCGTGCGTGAGTTCATCAAGGCCGACCGCTACGTCCGCTCCGGCCTCTGGCAGACGCAGAACTATCCGCTCAGCGTCGGCTCGCTGCGCGACCGCAAGGTCGGCATCGTCGGCATGGGCCGGATCGGCCAGGCCATTGCGCGCCGGCTCGATGCCTCGCTGGTGCCGGTGGTCTACCACTCCCGCAATCCGTCGAAGGACGTCTCCTACAAGCACTATCCCGATCTGATCGAGATGGCGAAGGCGGTGGACACGCTGATGGTGATCGTGCCCGGCGGCGCCTCGACCAACAAGATGATCAATGCCGAGGTGCTGAAGGCGCTCGGTCCGCGCGGCGTGCTGGTCAACGTGGCGCGCGGCTCGGTGGTCGACGAGGCGGCGCTGGTCCAGGCGCTCAAGTCCGGCACCATCCTCGCCGCCGGCCTCGACGTGTTCGCGGCCGAGCCGAGCGTGCCGGACGAGCTCAAGACCATGCAGAACGTCGTGCTGCTGCCGCATATCGGCTCCGCGTCGGTGGTGACGCGCAACGCGATGGATCAGCTCGTGGTCGACAACCTCAAGTCCTGGTTCGCCGGCAAGGCGCCGTTGACGCCGGTTGCGGAAACGCCGTTCAAGGGGCGCTGATGAGAGGTCTTCGGGTCGTTGCATTCGCCGTCGCGGCCTGCGTGGCCGCGATCGGCATCGCGCATGCGCAGGATGCGACGACCCTGAAGAAGACGATGCCTGGGCAGTGGGAGCTCTCGACCACCGAGCGCAGCAAGACCTGCGTCGTCACGATGAAAGGCGATGCCGCGGGGCAGGGGTTCAAGCTGGAGCTGGAGCCGGCCTGCAAGACCACGCTGCCCTTTACGAAGGACATCGTCGCCTGGAGCGTCAGGGGTCTCGACATCGTTCGTTTGCAGGACGCGACCGGTGAAGCCGTGATCGACTTCACCGAGGTCGAGGCCGGCATCTTCGAAGGCCTGCGGCAGGGCGAGGGCGTCTACATCCTCCAGGACCTCGCCGCCGCCCGCTCGATGGCCAAGTCGATGGACCAGATGATCGGCGACTGGTCGATGGTGCGCGGCAACGGCCAGCCGGTGTGCGGGCTGACGCTGACCAACACCGAAGCCGGGCCGGACAATTTCCAGGTCTTCGTCAAGCCGAAATGCGATCCGGCGATTGCTCAGTTCAATCCGGCGCAATGGCGGCTCGAGCGCGGCCAGATCGTCCTGATGTCGAAATCAGGCGAGGCCTGGCAGTTCGAGGCCGATGACAACGCGCAATGGCGGCGCGTCCCCGATACCGCCGATCCCCTGATCATGCTGCGGCAATAATTCTTCCGGTCGATGTCGATTTAGCCAAGGCTCAATCGTCACATCCATAGCGAGCCGGTTTGCAGCCGGAGCGGCTGCTGCTCGCCAAGGGAGTTTTTCATGCGCTTCATGTACATCGTCACCTCCAGCCAGCCGATGGCTGCCCCGAGCCCGGCGCTGATGGAGGCTATGCAGAACATATCCGAGCGGGAGATCAAGGCCGGTCGAATGATCGACAATGGCGGCCTGATGCCGCTTGCGACCGGCGCACGGGTGCGAATCGTCGACGGCGAACTCAGCGTCATCGACGGCCCCTTCGTCGAGGCCAAGGAAGTCATCGGCGGCTATGCCATTTTCGAGCTGCGCGACAAGGCTGAAGCCGTGGCCATGGCGAAGGAATTCATGCAGCTGCATCTCGATCACATGCCGGGCTGGGAGGGGACCTGCGAATTACGGGCATTCGCCACGCCGGGCGCCGACATGGCCTGCGAGGTCGACGCGCAGTCCAGGGTGGCTGCCCACGCCTGATGGACACCACCGCTCGTCCTGGAGCGTTTTCTCGCGAAGTGAATACCGTTTCGCGTCAAGAAAACGCGTCAAAACAAGAATCTAGAGCCCCGTTCCGATTCCATCGGAACGGAAAGGGCTCTGGTCGGCGGCGATGACGACCGCCGACATCGATCACGCGATCCGCGCCGCGATTCACGCAACCTGGCGCGTCGCGCAGCCACGGCTGATCGCCACGCTGTCGCGCATGCTGCGCGACGTGCCGCTGGCGGAGGAATTGACCCAGGACGCTCTGGTCGCAGCGCTGGAAGCGTGGCCGCACAGCGGGGTGCCGGACAATCCCGGCGCCTGGCTGGTTGCGACGGCCAAGCGCCGCGGGCTCGATCATCTGCGCCGGGCAAAAATGCTCACCCGCAAGCAGGACCTGCTGACGCACGAGCTGATGCAGGAGCAGGACGCGATGCCGGATTTCGACGCCGCCCTCGACGACGATATCGGTGACGAATGGTTGCGGCTGATCTTCACGGCCTGTCACCCGCTGCTGCCGCGGCAGGCCCGCGCGGCGCTGGCATTGCGCATGATCTGCGGCCTGACCACCGACGAGATCGCGCGCGCCTTCCTGGTCACGGAGGCAACCATCGCCCAGCGCATCGTCCGCGCCAAGCGCACGCTGTCGCGGTCGGGCCTGAGCTACGAGATCCCGGGCGGCGAGGCGCTTTCGGAGCGTCTCGCCTCGGTGCTCGAGGTCGTCTATCTGATCTTCAACGAGGGCTATTCGGCCTCAGGCGGCGAGGAGTGGCTGCGGCCGCAGCTCTGCGACGAGGCTCTGCGCATGGGGCGGGTGCTGGTCGGGCTCGCGCCCCTCGAGCCCGAGGTCCACGGTCTGATGGCGCTGATGGAGCTGAATGCCGCGCGGAAGCAGGCGCGCACCGGCATCGATGGCGAGCCCATCCTGCTCATGGACCAGGACCGCAGGCTCTGGGACCGGCGCCAGATTGGTGGCGGCCTTCGCGCGCTCGATCGCGCGCGCGAGCTCGGTGGTGCCGGCCGGTTCTACACGCTGCAGGCCACGATCGTCGCGTGTCACGCGACGGCGGAGACGGCCGCTGCCACCGACTGGCGCCGCATTGCGGAGCTCTATGGCCAGCTTGCGGCGCTGGTGCGCTCGCCGGTGATCGAGCTCAACCGGGCGGTCGCGCTTGGCATGGCCGAAGGGCCGCAGGCCGGTCTCGATCTCGTGGACATGATCGCTGACGAACCGGCGCTCGGGGCCTACCACCATCTCCATTCCGTCCGCGGCGACCTCCTGGAGAAGCTCGGCCGCTTCGCCGAGGCGCGATTATCGTTCGAGACCGCCGCACGTCTCGCGAACAATGCGCGCGAGCGCGTGTTGATGGAGCGGCGTGCGGCAGCTATTGCCAATGCCGACGGCTGAAGACGCAAACGGCTTTACGTCGTCGGCTTCGGCGGCGGCGCGGTGCCTTGCGCCCACTTCTCGAACTTGCCGAGCACGCCCCAGGCCGTGAGCGCCAGCGAGATCGGCATCGCGAACTGGCCGAGGCCCGGCACCGCCGATACGATCGTTCCGAGCAGTCCGGCAATACCGCCTGCATTCGGGCTCGCGGTCACCGAAGAGAGCAGCGCAGTGAGCACCGAGCCGCCGATGCCAAGTGCCGTCTTCTTGCCGTCGAGCAGCTTGCCGATGGTCTCGCCGAGCGCGCCGTTGACCTGGCCGAGCATGGGCTTGCCGTCCTTGTTGAGCAAGGTGCTGAGCAGGTCGACGACCTGCTTCAACTGATCGACGGGGGCCGGGTTGGTCGGACTGACCGGTCCTGGCACGGGCGCCGTCTTGTTGATGAGGGAGAAGAGCCGTTCGAACAGGCTGATCGGATCGTTGGTGGCGGGCAGCGTATTGCCCGGTGTCGTCGTTCCCGGTGTTACGCCGCCGGCTGCCGGTCGCAGCAACTGTGCGAGGTCTTCCAGCCGCTTCAGGACCTTGGAAATATCGCCACTCGGCAGGGAGCCTCCCGCCTGCGTTGCACGCGTGAGCGCCGCGACCGTGGCCCCGTCGAGAAGCCCGGTATCCCTCAGGCCGTTCTGCTGCTGAAACTGYGAGACCGCGGCCCCGGTCTTCGGTCCACTGATGCCGTCCTCGACGAGCGGCGGATTGGCGCCGAGCTTGTTGAGCGCCTGCTGCATCAGAACAATCGTCGACGCGGCATCGTCCTCGGGCTCGGTGCGGCCGGCGAATTGCGGGCTACCGTCGAGGGTGATCGAGGAATCGAGCGACATCATCGCATGCAGGATCACCGCCGTGCCGAGTTGGGAATCGACGTGGTTCGAGTCGAACACGTGGTCGCGGACGAATTTGCCGGCCCTCGCCTCGGGCGGGCCGTACAGTGTCGAACCGCCATAGAGGTAGGGCGAATTGCAGCCCTTCGAGTGATAGCCGAAGCCGTTGAACGCCTCGAGCCGGAACAGCATCCGCGCGATGCCCCAGTCGTGGGCGCCGATGAAGTTCTCGATTCTGAACGCGTCCACGGCGCCGTCCACGAACGTGGTAAAGGGGCCGCGCCCCYTCGGAACGATGGTCGTCACGCGATGAAGCGTTTCGCCGTTGCCGAGATAGGTGTCGAAATCGAAGTTGGATTCGCGGTAGTGGCAGAGCGCGGCAAAATACCAGGGGACTCCGGTCAACCRCTCGATCTGCTGATAGGTCGCCTTGCCGTTGATCGCCTTGCGCGCGACGCCATTCGCGTCGCCGAGGCGGGAAGGCCGGATCTCGAGATCGGCCCAATTCCGCTCGTACTCGCTTTTCAGACTCTCGAATGAGACCATCTTCCGCTCCCGAAAATTGATGAATTATCGAAATTTCGTGCAAGTCAGATATGGACCAGGTGCCGTGATCGGGTGTGACTCCAACGTGATCTTCCGGCAAATGTGGCAGGTTGCCGGCCCGGCGCATGTGAAATGGCTTACAGCCTGGGCGGGAAAATGTGCCGCAGGATCGGACCCGCGCCTTCGCCGGCAGCGCGCCCCGGCAGTGGGGGAACCGGCATGGTCGTTCGTCCGTTAGCATTTTAGACGATGCGGTAGGGAGCCCTGCATGGCCAAGCGCGTCCTCGCGATCGGCATCGAACCCGGCAGTGCGGATTACAGCGCATTTCCGCAGCTCACGCCGGAGCTCGTGCGCCATCATATCGAAGCGCAATTGCTGCGCCTGCGTGATCTCGGTTACGAGGTCACGAGCTGCCTGATCGATCTCGACGCGACCGCGGAAGCCGGCGTCACGGCCGCGATGCGCGACGAGCGCTTCGACTGCATCGTGATCGGCGCGGGCCTGCGCGAACCGAAGGAGCGCCTGCTGCTGTTCGAGAAGGTGCTCAACCTCGTCCATCAACTGGCGCCTGACGCCGCGATCTGCTTCAACTCCACGCCGGCCGATACCGCCGAGGCCGTGCAGCGCTGGATCTATCCCTGACGTCCGATTGGCCGGCCTGTGCATCGCTCGCGGCATGGTTTGAGCCGTCTTCGCGCTGCGCCTCCGGCGCCATCGCGCAGCGTCGTGAGCCGCGCCGCCGGCTATTTGTCTGGTCCGAATCCGCTTCCGTCGCTATGACTGGCTCATCACAGGGAGAGCGAGCATGCTTCGAGGTCTTCGCATTGGAAGTTTTGGAATCGCGGCATGTCTGACGGTCGCGATGGTGATGCCGGCGCATGAGGCTGCGGCCCAGGATGCCATCGGCGGCGCGATCATCGGCGGTGTCGGCGGGGCGATCCTCGGCGGCGCGATCGGCGGCGGACGCGGCGCTGCAATCGGCGCGGTCGTCGGTGCCGGCACGGGCGCTGCGATCGCCTCCGAGGGCGAGCGTCGCCGCTCCGGCTACTACGCCTATCAGCGCGGCTGCTACATGCAGCGTCCCGACGGCTATTACGTCCGGGTCAGCCAACGCTATTGCTATTGATCGATCAGCCGCCGGCGTCGCAGGATCGATGGCGGCCGGCAGTAGATTGGACGCGGAGGGGTGAGTATCGGCCGGCGAGCCGCTCTCCCGAGCCGGTGGTTCGCATGAGCATCCGATCTCGCATATGCCGGTGGCTGATCGCCGCGGTCGTGGCCAGCGATCTGGTCGGGGCCGGGACTGCCCGGGCGCAACAGATTCCAGCCGACGAACCGGCGTTTACGGCTTTCGTGGCCGAGCGCATCCGCGCCGAGATGCGTGACACCCCGGTCGTGATCAAGGGACCGCTGACGCTGTCGGTCGGCCCTCTGCAAACCAACCTCGACCGCATCTACGCCTTCTGCAAGGCCAACACCGGCGGCTGCGCCAGGGAGATCGGCGCCTATGTCAGCGGCGTCAAGGCAACGGCGAGCAGCCGGAACGATCCGCCGACCCGAGCAGCCCTTCGCGTGGTCGTACGCTCGGCTGACTACATGCGGCAGGCGCTTCGGGAGGTCGATGCGCGCGGCCCGGCGCTGACGCGGCCCCTGGCGGAGGGGCTGGTGATCGTCCCGGTGCTGGACTCGCCGCGGGCGGTCAGGGTGTTCAACGACAAGGATCGTGCCGCGCTCGGCTTGACGCAGGACCAGGTCTTCGACATCGCCATCGCCAATCTGCGCAGCAGCGTGAAGCCGCTCACGACGGTCGCAAAAGCGGTCCCGTCAGGACAATTCGGCACGCTGACGGGGGACTATTATCAGACCAGCCGGCTCGCGCTGGTCGACAGCTGGGCGCCGCTCGCGCAGGCCCAGGGCGGTGTCCTGATCGTCGCGGCGCCGTCGGCCGATCTCGTGCTCTATGCAAGCGAAGACAGCAGTGCCGCGATCGACGCGCTGCGGACGCTGGCCAGGAACATGATGGCGCGCGCGCCGAAGCCGCTGTCCGGCACGCTGCTGCGCTGGACGCCGAAGGGGTGGCAGTTCGTCCGGTGAGATGCTCTCTCGCGGGGCAAGCCGCTCTGCTCAACTCTTGCCGGGGTCTGCCGGCATGATCTGGAGCAGCGGCTCCGGTTGGATCGAGATCTGRCCGGCGAACGGCCGGTCGTGCGCAGCGATGAGCAGCACGGAGGTGGCGACGCCGGTGGCGAACAGGCCCATCGCGATCGCCGATCCCAGCCGGTTGTCGCAATGAACAAGGCCGATCACCAATAGGGCGCAGGCCGCCTGGAGATACAGGCACCACCATTTGACCGGGTTCACCGCGGCGAGGCTGACGATGATCCGCTGCCGCCGCGCGTCCAGCGCCTGCTCCAGCGCGGCGATGAGCTCGCGCTGCACATTCGCCTGCCCCGGGCCTTGCGGCGTCATCGCGACGACGAACTGCAGGGCTTCGGCAAGTGCCGGCGGCGTGACCTTCAGCGACACTTCCTGATGCGCCATCATCGGCCATTCCACCGCGACGGCCTGGCCGACATAGTCGTGCACTAGGCCGCGGAGCTTCGTCTCCTGCTCCGCCGGCAAGCCGGCGGCCAGCAGCACGGCGCTGCGTAGCGCACTGGCCTCGCGGCTCACCGCGGCGCTGGCGCGGTCGCTGTCGCCCCAGACCTGCGCGGCGATGAAGGCGACGAACAGGCCGAAGATGATGCCGAGCACCGGCAGCATGCCCGGCGAGATCGCCTTCAGCGACTTCGCGCGCTTCTCCGTCGCAGCCCTCGCGATGCCTGCGAAGATGGCCGCCGCGAGCAGGTACGTGAATCCAAAGATCACCAGCGCCATCACGGGCACCGGCAGATTGTGCAGCCAGTCGCTCATTGTGTCCTTGTCATCTGATTTGAGGCTCTAGATCAACCGCATCCCGCGCAGGCTGGCATGCCCGCTTCTGCCGACGATGATGTGGTCGTGCACCGCGATGCCGAGCGGCTTTGCGATGTCGATGATGGCTTTCGTCATCTGGATGTCGGCCTGCGAGGGTGAGGGATCGCCCGAGGGGTGGTTGTGGATGAATCTATCGCTTCACGTAATGCGTTGAACACACAATAGATTTTTTAGGTGGGGTAGTAGCAGGGGACGTAGACAGGGGACTGTAAGCAGTGATCGTTCGTGATGATCACGTTAACACGTGGAAGCGCCTTTATAAGCCATTTCACTCACTAGGGACCATCAGCGGACTTCAGCTCTCACCTCAGTGGCGGACATTCTGCTTCGGCGTCGTGAGGTCCGAGACGGGCCAGAAGCGGAAGTCGCCGTAAACAGATCAGCGCAAGTGATGCTTCAGTCCGACGCGCACGATGCAGCCCGGAATTGTCGTCATTTGAGCTGCGCGCAACAATTAGCACGGCGCGGCTGCGGCTTTATCCGGTGGCAATATAGCCGCGTGCGCCTCGTCGAGATGCAGAAACAGCTATTTCTGATCCAGACCAACAGCGCTGAAATCCCGGAAGCGGATGGCAACGTCAGCAGTTCTGACGGAGCTAGTGATCGGGTTAGTGGCTTAGGCGACTGGCAGAACGAAGACCGCCGCCCGAGGCCAAGCTGAACGGTCTCAGAGAGCCGCTCCAAAGAGAGCCCCGACCTTACCAGCCGGGGCTCCAGGCCAGATCCGCGCGGCCGGGAGAGCAAGCCGCGCAATTTCGGAGTATGCCTGAGTCCATGCTGCCTCCTGTGATGGAAGTGCGGCGGTCCACAGGAAAGGCTGCTCAAAGCAATCCGCTCGCCACGAACCTGCAACGAGTGGCCGCCACCGCGTAACAAGTGAGGTGAACTCCAGAACGCCACTGCCGCGCCACCAAATCGCCTAACGACTCAACGACGCATGTTGCATCGGGCCGGGGCGATGCGCATGGGTGGTGTAGTGATGCGCAATTGGTACAATGTTTATGTGACTGCGTCCGTGAGCGGGCTGATGGTCACGATGCTTTTGCTTGGCGCGATCCTCGCTCGAAATGTCGGACTGGCGGAGAAGAAAGGCGACCGGGTCATCGCTGTGTCAGCGCACAGCGAGGCCCGCACCCAGACGACTTCTGAGAACGGTGGCGGAGCCACGGTAGATTTTGGTGTCGCGGACCTTAGAGGGTCGCTGCCGTAAGGAAGTGATCATCGGCCCGCCCTGCCGAGCTCGCTGAGAGACCTTCCGGCTGGCCAGTCATCTTGCCTAAAGCGCGATGAGATTGGGATGAATCGTCATCGCGCTTTAGGTTGTTGTTTGAGCATGATCTCCGCGCAAACGCGCTCCGCGTTTGTCGCGAGGGAAAACCGCTGCGCACTTTTCCGGATCATGCTTTAGCCGAGGCGATCGGCGCGTTGTAGGCTGCCATTCCGGGTCATTCGTGACCAAGCGAAGACGGCCGCATGGAAGCGGCCTGCCTTGTGCGCTGGCCACTTCCGGTCTTCCTCGGTTCGCGGACATTCTCAAGGTCGGTCGGCATGTCTCAAACAGGGCCGCATCCGGACATGCACATAGTGTATACGGCAGGCCGCGGAATGCGGGCCTCGCTGCGCGTAGAGATCGCAAGCAGCTTGATGGAACCATATTCACCAGCTGTAGCGTATGCCCGCGGTGCCTTTGGCGCCTTGCGGGCCCGCGTTGACCGTGCTGCCGACGTCGAATTGATAACCGAATTGAGCATAGACGCTATAGCTCTTGTCGAGCTTGCCGGTGAAGCCGACGAAGGTTTCGACCGTCTGCATCTTCTGCAGCAGCAGCACTTGATCGATGCCAAAAGTGGTGTCCGCTCCCGCGCCCCAGCTGCGCCAGTAATTGATGCCTGCATAAGGCTGCCAGAGCATCCCGTTGCTGCTCGTGGTATTCCACTGCCCGCGCAGGCCGAGCCGTCCGATCGGACCCGACGTCGTGCCCAGCCCGACCGGGCCCAGACCGTCATTGGCTTCGTCGAACGAGACCCGTTGCCAGATGATCTGGGCCTGCGGCTCGAGCACGAAGCCTGGGCCAAGCGGCATCGGGATTGGATAGCCCGTCTCCAGCGAAGCAACGAAGCCGGCGCCCTTGAGCGGCAATTGCGTGAATTGCGTCGTCGCGTTGCCACGATAGAGCGTCCCCTGCAGGATCGCGTCGAGGTACCAGCCGGTCGGACCGTAGTGTGTCCAGTAGCCGCCGGCCGAGTAAGCCTGGATGTCGTTGGTCCCGGTGTGGGTGAGCATGTAGCCAGTGGCCGCCGGGTTTGTGACCAGCCCGGTCACGTCGGCCCGCGCCTGGATATAGGCGAAGTAAAGTCCAGCAGAGTCGCGGTGACCGGGGATGGTGCTGCCGCGCCAGAGATCGATTCCGCCTTGGAAGCCCGCCAGCCAGCCATCGGTGCGCGGGTCGGCGAAGGYCTGGTAGTGGCCGTTGATCTGCTGACCGAAAACGCGCGCCCAGTCTGACCGGCCCCAGCCATCAGGGTCGGTACCCGCATTCAACAATGTCATCGTGTCGCCGACTCGCTGGTTGAGCGTACCAAGCGTGGCGAGGCCGATTTGCCGGGCCATAGGTTGAACGGACCCGTAGGTTGCAAGTCCAGGCCCGATGATTGGGTAGGTGCCGGGCGGCAGCCCGTCCGGAGGCGGATCGGGCGGCAGGATCGGCGGCGGGATAATCGGCGGGTCCGGGGGTGTCGGCCCCGAATCGAAAGTCGAGCGCAGAAACCAATCCTGGGGCGCATTGCCGTTAATGCCGCCGCGAAACAGGAAGTAATCATAAGCGCCGCCGCGCACCTCGCCGGCGAGTGAGAAAGCGCCGGGCGCCGTGGTGGCGTTGTTGACGGTCTGCACCAAAAGGATGCCGTTCGCAACGGTCTGATCGCCGGGACCGGTCGTGTTCAATACTCTGAGCGCTGTCGAGCCCGTCGCTGCGCCGCCGTTAATGACCAACCTGTCGGATGGCGAAGTGTCGTTGCCGAGAAAAGTATTGAGCGTGATCGAGCCGCCTGCGCCCCCATAGTTATTCGCAATCAGCGTCTTGTAGCTCGACAGTTGTGTGGGGTCCGCGGTCGGCGGGGTGAAGATGATCTCACTGCTGTTGTTGGTCAGGTTGGTTGCGTTCGAATTGCCCGTCATCGTCCAGACGGTATTCTGCGCAAGGGTGACTGTGCTGATGCCGCCGGCCGCCGTCGTGATCACCCCTCGCAAGGTCGATGCCTGTGCGTTGAACGTCGTGCTGGCTCCAGACACCGTTTCGAGCAGGGTGTTGTTATTTGTTACTGCGACGGCATTACTAAGACTGATGTTGGCCGCGGCGCCCTGCACCGAGAAGGAGGCGGCGCTGGCCACGATGGTGGCGTTGCTGTACTGCAACGTGTTTCCGGTACCGTTGAACAGAAAGCCGAAGCCGCCATTTCCTGACGCGGTCGCGTCGGTTCCGGTCATAGTTACGTTGCCGCCGTTCTGCAGCAGCCCGCCCGCGCCGTTGACGACGGACACCGAGCCACCACTCGTCGTAACGGTGCCGCCAGTCGTCGCATTCACTCCAGCGTTTCCACCGCCTCCCGTCACGCTGACGACCACATCGTTTGCGGTAACCAGGCTGTTCGCCCCCGTCGCCCGAAGTCCTATCTCCCCGCCGCCAATGCCGGGAACGGTAACGGAGCCGCGCGTCAACGTCACCTGGCCCCCGGACGCGGCGTTCACACCGACATCACCACCGCCATTACCTACCGACAAGCTCAGATCGGTCGCCGTGATCGAACTGTTGGCCCCTGTTGCCGATAGGCCGGTATTCCCGCCGCCTCCGGCGAACGTGATGCTGCTGCCGCTCGCAAGCTGGATACTCCCCCCGTTCTGCGCCGTAGCCGCGGTCATGCCGCCCGAAGCACCCATGTTCACGGAAAGACCATTGGCGATGATTTGGCTTGTCGCACCGTCGGCGGTCATCAACTTGCCGAAGCCACCGCTGAGATTGATCGACGAGCCAGGTGTGAATTGAATCAGACCTCCCGCCGTGGCCTGCACTACCCCGCCCACCCCGACCGCGGCGCCGCCGTTCCAATTCACGGTCGTGCTATTTGCGATGATCGTGCCGGTGGTGGCGATCATGGCCGCGCCGCCGCCGCCAGAATTCGCCAGGGTGATCGCATTAATGATGATCGTGCCGCCGGTGTTCGCAATCAGGCCAGTGCTGGCGGCGGTTACATTTGCGTTTGCGGTGACCGTGGCGTTGGTGGTGGCCTGGATTCCTGTTCCACCACCATTGGCCGTCACCGTGCCATTGGTCGTCACGTTTGCGCCGTTCAACGCGCTGACCGCGATGTTGAAACCGGTGCTCACCGGACTATTGGCTACGCAGGTTCCGCCGTTCTGAAGGATGCCGCCGTTGACAGGATCAGTTGTACATTGAGCGCGGGCCGCTTGCGGTGCGGCGATGATAATCACGCAAGGCAGAACAACGGAAAGCACCCGTGCTCGCAGAGGGTGCCGACGCGGCGCCTGACCGGCAAGTAATCGCAAAGGCTTGCGCAGTTCCATTTTGTTGCGCCCGATCACACGCGATCGCGAAAGGCAACGAGCACCAGAATTGTTGTGCGAAGACGCCGCATCTGTGGCGATCGCGGCAGCAATCCATTATCCCGACCGCTGTCGCTTACGAGTCACGCATGGGACAACAATGCTGATCCAACGGATCCACGCCGTGCTCTCTGGACAACCTCGAGTTGCCGGCGGGATTGATGACTGCTCTGGGGCAATCGCGTCGTTTGGCGAGGTTCGCGGTAAGGTCCGCTTTAGCCCCCAAGAGGGGACGTCGTTTAGATCAGCTTCAGTCCCTTCAGACTGGCGTGACCTTGTTTGCCGACGATGATGTGGTCATGCACGGCAATTCCCAGCGGCTTGGCGATGTCGATGATCGCCTTCGTCATCTGGATATCGGCCTGCGACGGCGAGGGATCGCCTGAGGGGTGATTGTGCACCAGGATCAGCGCGGTCGCCGACAATTCCAGCGCGCGCTTGATCACCTCGCGCGGATAGACCGGGGTGTGGTCGACGGTGCCGGTCTGCTGCACCTCGTCGGCGATGAGCTGGTTGCGCTTGTCGAGGAAGAGCAGGCGGAATTGCTCCTTGTCGGCAAAGGCCATGCTGGAGCGGCAATAATCGATCACTTCGTTCCAGGACGACAGCGCGTTGCGGCTGTTGACCTCGCCCTTGGCGACGCGGTGCGTTGCCGCCGCGATCAGCTTGAGCTGGTGGATCGCGGCTTCGCCGATGCCGTCGACCTCGCGCAAGCGCGCCACCGGGGCGTGGACGACCTCGGCGAACGAGCCGAAAATCTTGATCAGCGTCTTGGCCAGCGGTTTGGTGTCGCGCCGCGGCAGCGCCGGAAACAGCGCCATCTCCAGCAACTCGTAATCGCTGAGCGCATCCGCGCCGGCGCTGTAGAAGCGCTCGCGCAGCCGTTCGCGATGGCCGTGATAGTGCGGCGCGTCCTCGGGCTTGCTCTTGTCGTGGTCGGTCTTGGCGGGCATCAGGCATAACCATGCCGTACGGCGCGTGTTTTGCAACCGGGAAGTGTCCGGCCCTGGCGGCTCGCTCATTGGCACGACGGCCGGTGCCTCGTCGTCCGCCTACGGCGAAAGCCCTCCCGGCGGGGTGCAGACCTCGACCAGGACATGGCCCGGCGCGGTGACATAGAAGTGCGGGACGCGCGCGCCGCCGCCACGGTCCATGAAGGCGATCCTGCTCGGGTTGAGGCCCGCGGCCTTTAGCTCGGCGTGCTTGGCTTCCACCTCGGCCGCCTCGTCGTAGTAGAAGCCGATATGGAAATTGGCGGGATAGTCGGCCGGCTCGCCCGTCCTGCCGCGCATCACGGTCAGGACGAAATCCTCCTTGTTGCGCAGGACGACGAGGGCTTCGCCACGCGAGGCATAGGGTGCAAAGCCGAAGAAGCGCTCGAAGAAGGCGGCAAGCGCGGTGACGTCCGAGGTCACGAGGTTGAGATGTTGCAGTCGCATAGGTGGGCTCCGTTCAGGTGAAGGAACGGACAGAACGAGATTCCACACTGAACGGCGGCCGAGATGACACGATGACATGACCCGCCGAGCAGCGTGACGATCGCGTCACTCTGTCCGGCCGTGGGTCCTACCGTGGAGACGGTGGCAGAATTCCTGGCAAGTCAGGAACAGGCCGGGCTTACCAATCCGGCCATGCCTTTTTCGGCGCGCTCCGGGTAGCAGAGTTCGCGCGCATCGGCAACGCCGGGAGCCGGTCAGGATGTTGCCGGCCCGGATTCCCGGCGCCGCCTACGCTCGGGGCGATTGAGCCGTCGAGAAAAAATTTCACACCAGCTGTCTTCGTTCTGCTGCCTCGTTCGTCTCAGCGCTGTTGGCCGGTCGAGTGGCCAGCCGATCTTCCGCAACAGGAGAATATCAATGTCCCGGACCAGACCTGAGCCGTCGCGTCGTGCCTTCGTTGCCACCGGCCTCGGAGCGGGCGTCTTGCTCGTCGCGCAAGCGGCGCCGTCCCACAGCCAGAACAGGAGTTCGAAAATGGAAGCGACCATTCGCACCGGCAGCGACGTCACGACCCTCGTCAACGTCTTCACGGTCGAGCCGGACAACCAGCAAAAGCTGGTTCAGTTGCTGAAGGAGGGCACCGAGGCCTTCTTCAGCAAGCAGCCCGGGTTCATCTCGTCCAGCGTCCACGCCAGCAAGGAGGGCCGGCGCGCGATCAACTACTCGCAATGGGCAAGCGCAGGGGACATCGAGAATTTTCGCCGGGATCCGCGATTTGCGCCGTACATCCGRAGCCTTGCGGCGCTGTCGAAGGCCGAGACGATCCTGTGCGAGGTCGTCGAGGTCAATCACGCCTGATCTGCAACGGCGACTCGGGGGCGGTCCAAGAGACCGCCCCGCAGGCACCGTCACTGTTCGAGACCACGGCGCTGCGCCGGCTGGGGCATCGTGATGGCGATGACCCCGGCGAGAATGAGCGTCATGCCTGTAAGGGCCGACCAGGTGAAGCGTTCGCCGAGCCATGCCGTGCCGAGCGCCACCGCAAAGCCCGCGCGCAGATAGCTGCCGCTGGTTGCGCCGAGTGGGCCGAGCGTGCGGATCAAGCGGAAATAGATCACCATCGCGAGCGCCGTGCAGACCACCGCGAGGCCGACGACGGCCGCGACCGCGTGCGAAGTCGGTGCCAGCGTCCAGGGTCGCTCGAGGACGAGTGCGGCAGGGACCATGAGGATCGCGGCACAGCTCATGGCGCCGGCCGCGGTGACGGTGGCGGGAAAGCCGGAGAACCGCTGCCCCCATATCGGTGCGAGCGCGTAGCAGAGGCTTGCGCCGAGCACGGCGGCCTGCGCCAGCGGGGCCGTCGTGCCCAAGGAGGACAGCGCATCGATTCCGATCGTGACCGCGACGCCCGCAAGACCAAGCGCGACGCCGATGATCTTCCGGCTGCTGATCGCCTGCCGCCCGCGTCCGGTCATCATCGCGATCGCGAGCACGAACATCGGCGGGGTCGCATTGAGCACGCCGGCGAGACCGCTTGCGATATGCATCTCGCCCCAACTGATCAGGGTAAACGGCAGCGCGCTCTGCAGCAGCCCCTGCACGAAGAAAGCCGCCCACACCGGTCCCCGGGCCGGAAGAGCGTGCCCCTGAGCGCGCGCGATCGCGATCAGGAGAATGGCCGCGATCGTCACGCGCGCGGCGACCATCGTGAACGGCGGGATCGTCGGGATTGCGACCTTGATCAGCGTGAACGAGCTGCCCCAGATCAGTGAGAGGAGGAGCAGGAGCCCGATCTCGAATGTGAGGGTGGTTTGTCCTGACGTCGTTTGTTGCGCCTGCGTGTGCATTGCGAATCTGCTCCGGGATGGACCGGGACCATGATCCGGCGTGGTGGCGCAGGCTGGCTGGATTCGGACCTCATCGCCCGATCGAGTCCGATTCCAGCTACTCGGCGGGCTGCGATGAAACTATTCTTCCGCCATGGCAACAGGCTCGGCACATCGGCAAACGCTGCCGCCGCATCTCGACTGGGACACCTGCGATCGGGCGCGGCTGGCGCGGGCACGCGCGTTCGACGGGCTGTTCTTCTCCGGCGTTCGCTCGACGCGCATCTATTGCCGGCCGGTCTGTCCGGTTCGCCCGGCGCGCTCGGAGAACGTCACCTTTTATGYGACCGCCGCTGCCGCCGAGCGCGCCGGATTTCGCCCATGCCTGCGCTGCCGGCCGGAAACCGCGCCGGGATCGCCGGCCTGGATGGGAACGGCCACCACCGTCGCGCGCGGGATGCGCCTGATCAATGACGGATTCCTAGATCGCGCGTCGATGATGGACCTTGCGGAAGTCCTGGGAGTCGGACCGCGCCATCTGCTCCGCCTGTTCATGCGCCACGCCGGTGCGAGCCCGAGCGAGATCGCCGCGACACGCCGTGTGCAGGAAGCCAAGCGTCTGATCGACCAGACCAGCATGACATTGGCGGAGATCGCCTTCGCCGCCGGCTTCGGCAGCGTTCGCAGATTCAACGATGCATTTGTCGCGACCTACAAGCGGCCGCCGTCGTCATTCCGGCGTCGCCACTAGGCCGCCGAGCCAGGCATCACCCGATCTGCTTCCCGCCATGTCGCGGGCAATGTCGCCGTATTTTATAATTGACTATTCGTTCCAGAATAACTATTGTCGTGTCATGGCAAGGACAAAGGAATTCGATCAGGACGAGGCGCTCGATGCCGCGATCGGTGCGTTTCGCGAGCACGGTTTCGAGGGAACCTCGACGCCGATGCTTGTTGACGCCATGGGGATCGGCCGCCAGAGCATCTACGATACGTTTGGCGACAAATGGCAACTCTATTGCGCCGCGGTGCGCCGCTACGCGGCCAGCGAGGTCGAAGCCCATCTTGCCGCGCTGCGGGCGCCGCCGCGCGCGATTGACGGCCTCAGGGCGATGATCGACCGCGTCGTTCGCGACGCGAACGAGGCTTGCCTGGGCATCGGCTCGATCAGCGAGTTCGGCCGCTCGCGGGATGACCTCACCAGCATCCATGCGGCGTCAGGCCGCGCGCTCCAGGGCGCCGTTTCGAAACGCTTGTGCGAAGCGCAGGCGGACGGCGACGTGGCGCGGGATCTCGACGCCGACGACGCAGCCGAGTTTCTGCTGGCGAATGTTGCCGGTATTCGAATCGCCGCGCGCGGTGGCGCCAGGCCGCGCCAATTACGGGCGCTCGGCGCCATCGCATTGCGCGCCCTCGGGTAATTTTTTTGGTCAAATCTGGAACGATCGTTCCAAATAAGGAGAGAGCAAATGAGCAGCAAAGTCGCGTTGGTGTTTGGTGGAGCGCGCGGCATTGGCGCCGCGATCGCGGTCCGTCTCGCACGGGACGGGTTCGATATCGCGCTAACCTACGTGTCGCGACCGGACAGTGCCGCCGAAATCGTGGCCGCGATCGAGAACGCTGGCCGCAAGGCCGTCGCGATCAAGGCCGATAGCGCCGATCCCGCCGCGATCCGCGCGGCCGTTGCCGAGACCGTGAGCCGGCTTGGGGTGCTTGATGCGGTCGTCGTCAACGCGGGCATTCTCCGCCTCGGTCCCGTCGAGCAGTTCAGCCTCGAAGACCTCGACCTCATTCTCGATGTGAATATCCGCGGCGTCTTTCTGGCCATCCAGGCGGCAGCCGGGCAGATGCGTGACGGCGGCCGCATCATCACGATCGGGAGCAACACGGCGATCCGGACAGGGACGCCGGGAGGCAGCGTCTATGCCATGACCAAGGCCGCCGTTGCCTCCTTGGTCCGCGGCGTTGCGCTCGACCTGGCGCCTCGCCGGATCACGGTCAACAACGTCCAGCCGGGCCCGACCGAGACCGACATGACGGCCACGATGGTGTCGCGGCTGAAAGAGATCGTTCCGTTGAAGCGCGTCGGTGAGCCCGGCGAGATCGCCGCGCTGGTGTCATATCTGGCGGGCCCGGAATCCGGCTATATGACCGGCGCCAGCCTCACCATCGATGGTGGCTACGTGCTGTAAGAGGTCCGCCTCTGACGACGGATCGTCGCCGGCGAACAGGATGGCAGGATCGCATCGCGGTCCTGCCGGGCCATCACCCGATCTGCGTCTCGCCGTGCCGCTTCGACAGCGTGAAGATCTCGACGCCCGTCGCGGTCACGCCGACGGAGTGCTCGAACTGCGCCGACAGCGAGCGGTCGCGCGTCACTGCGGTCCAGCCGTCGGAGAGGATCTTCACATGCGGCTTGCCGAGATTGATCATCGGCTCGATGGTGAAGAACATGCCGGGCTTGAGCTGAACGCCTTCGCCGGGCCGGCCGATATGGATGATGTTCGGCTCGTCGTGGAACATGCGCCCCAGGCCATGGCCGCAGAAATCGCGCACCACGCTCATGCCCTGCGGCTCGACGAAGCTCTGGATGGCGTGGCCGATGTCGCCGGTGGTGGCGCCCGGCTTGACCGCGGCGATGCCGCGCATCATCGCCTCATACGTCACCTCGATCAGCCGCTCGGCCTTGCGGGCGATCGGGCCGACCGCATACATCCGGCTGGAATCGCCGTACCAGCCGTCGACGATGAAGGTGACGTCGATGTTGACGATGTCGCCTTCCTTCAACGGACGGTCACCGGGCATGCCGTGGCAGACCACGTGGTTGAGCGAGGTGCAGGTCGAGTAGCGATAGCCGCGATACATCAGCGTCGCCGGATAGGCGCCGTGGCTGAAGGCGAAGTCGCGGACGAACTGGTCGATGCGCTCGGTCGGCACGCCGGGCCCGACGATATCGGTGAGCTCGTCGAGGCACTTCGCCACCAGCGCGCCCGCCTTGTGCATGCCGGCAAAGGCGCTCGGCCCGTGCAGCTTGATCTGTCCGGTCTTGCGCAGGGAGGTATCGGAGGCTTCGACGTAGCTCATGCGGGGCTGGTCTCGATGTCGGCGGAAGGGCTTGATTTCAGGGCCATAATCTAATGATCACGGGCCTTCATGCAAGTCAGGCGTGGCTCTTGCGCCCGAAACAGGGCCTAATTCGGGACTTCTACGGTGGTTTCCACCGGCAGGGCGCCGCCCCGGACGCGAATCTCGCGGACGGGATAGGGAACCCGGATGCCCTCGCGCTTGAAGGCCTCCCATAGCGCCAGCATCACATCGCTCTTGACGCCATCCATGCCGTCGGGGTCCGCGATCCAGAAGGTCAGCGAGAACTTCATCCCGGCTTCCGCGAACTCGGTCAGGATGCTGTTCGGCGGCTTGCCCTTCTGCGCGCGGGGATGGGCGGCCGCGGTCTCCGCGGCGAGCTTGCAAACCAGCCGCGGGTCGGCGTCGTAATTGGTGCCGAAGGCGATCTTCACCAGCGTGTTCTTGTCGGTATAGGTCCAGTTGACGACCTTCTGCGTCACCAGGTCCTCGTTCGGCACCAGGAATTCGCGGCCATCGCCGGCGGCGACGGAAATATAGCGCGTCTTCATCGCGCTGATGCGCCCGGTATTGTCGCCGATGGTGACAAGGTCGCCCGGCTTCACCGACTTGTCCGCAAGCAGGATGATGCCCGAGATGAAGTTGGCGACGATCTTCTGTAGGCCGATACCGATGCCGACGCCGACCGCGCCGGAGAACACCGCGAGCGCCGAGAGATCGATACCGACCGCGCCGAGCGCGATGACGATTGCGATGGCCAGCAGCCCGATCCGGATGATCTTGACCAGCAGCACCTGCACCGACGGGGTCAGATCGGTGGTCGAGTTGATCCGGCTCTCGGCGAAATTGCTGGCGATGTTGGTGGCCCAGAGCGCGATGAGCAGGAGCGCGCCGGCCTTGATCACCAGCAGCGGCGTCAGCCGCAGGCCGCCGAGCACGATCGCAAAGGAATCAAGCAGGTCGACCGTCGTGTCGAGCTGTCCGATGATGGACAGCGCCGCGACGAACCACGCCGAGATCGACACCAGCTTGACGATGAAGGCGTTGCGCAGCACCGAGGTCACGAGCCGGATCGCAAGCCAGGCCAGTCCCAGCTTGGCGGCGACCATCAGGAGATAGCTGCGGCTCGGCCAGGTCGCGTGATACATCACCACGCGGGAGAGGATCACCATCAGGGTGAACACCGCCGTCGAGGCGCTCGAGACCATCACCCGGGCGAAGTGCCGGAGCGGCAGCGGCCAGTGTATCGCCAACGATGTCATGTCGATGCGGTTGCGAACCCCGGCTTCCGCGGCATAGGCGATGCCGGCCGCGGCCAGGATCAGGCCGAATTGCAGGTAGAACCAGGGCGAGGAGATTTCCGCCCCGACGCTGCGCGCGGTGGTCTGCACGAACTCCATGAAGTCTTTGAGGTCCATGTCCATCGGTCTCGTCGGCAAGCAGGCGGGAGGATTTGATTCGAGGACGGCGCAGAATTCCACAAAGGGCGCCGCCGGGCCATCGATACACCGCTAAGTGAAGCGCGTTAAGGCCGCAAAATACGGGCAGATTGCCGCGAGCGGGAGAAAATGGGTTGGCGTGGGAGTCTGCCGACGATAAGGATGCAATCCCAGCGATTTTTACCCGGAAGGTGGATGGCTTCCCTCGACTCTGTCAGCCTCGCCATATTGCTCGGCGCCGTCCTCGTCATGGCCGGTATCCTGTCGAGCCTGCTTGCTCTGCGCTTCGGCGCGCCCTTGCTGCTCGTCTTCCTTGCCATCGGCATGCTCGCGGGGGATTCCGGCCCCGGGCAGCTTCAGTTCGACGACGTCCGCACCACCTATCTGGTCGGCTCGGTGGCACTCGCCCTGATCCTGTTCGACGGCGGTCTGAAGACGCGCTTTGCCAGCATCCGCACCGTGCTCGCGCCCTCCGTCGTGCTCGCGACCGTCGGGGTGCTTCTGACCGCGCTGATCACGGCGCCGTTCGCCAAATACGCGCTCGACCTCAACTGGACGGAATCGCTGCTGGTCGGTGCCGTCGTGGCCTCGACCGACGCGGCTGCGGTGTTCCTGCTGGTGCACACCCAGGGCCTGCGCCTGCGTCCGCGCGTCGGCGCGACGCTGGAGGCCGAATCCGGCACCAACGATCCCTTCGCGATCTTCCTCACCCTGATGCTGGTCGAATACATCTCGCTGGGATCGAGCTCGGCGGGCCATGTGGCGATGGAGTTCATCCAGGAGGCGGTGCTGGGCGCCGTCGTCGGCTTCCTCGGGGGTCGTCTCGTCGTCGTCGCGCTCAACCGGGTTGCGCTGCCGCAGGGATTGCATGCGCCGTTTGTCACGACCGCGGCGCTCGTGATCTTCGGCGGCTCGCAGATCATGCACGCCTCCGGATTCCTCGCGGTCTATCTCGCCGGCATCATCATCGGCAACCGCCCGACCCGCGCGCATAATTCGGTTGTGGCGTTCCTGGATGCCGCGACCTGGCTGGCGCAGATCGTGATGTTCGTGCTGCTGGGCCTGCTGGTTTCGCCGAGCCGGCTCGGCACGAGCGTGCTGCCGGCGGTCGGGGTTGCGTTCGTCCTGATGCTGGTCGCGCGGCCGATCGCGGTGTTCGTGTGCCTGGCGCCGTTCCGCTTCAACTGGCGCGAAAAGATCTTCATCGCCTGGACCGGCCTGCGCGGCGCGGTCGCGATCTTCCTGGCGTCGATCCCGATGCTGGTCGGCCTGTCGAAGGCCTATCTCTATTTCGACGTCGCCTTCGTCGTCGTCATCATCTCGCTACTGCTGCAAGGCTGGACGCTGGCGCCGGCAGCGCGCAAGCTGCACGTGGCGCTGCCGCGCGCCGAGCGTGGTCCACGCCGCGTCGAGCTGGATCTGCCCGGCCAGCTCGAGCAGCAACTCGTCGGCTATCCGGTGCGGCCCAAGAGCCTGTATTTCCGCCGCGGTCTGATCCCATCCTGGTCCAAGCCGACGCTCGTCATCCGCAATGAGAACATTTTGACCCCGACAGAAGCCGATCCGATCGCGCCCGGCGACTACATCTATCTGCTGGCCCCGCCGGAAAAGGCCGAGTCGCTCGACCGCTTCTTCGTCGACATGCAGCCGAGCTCGGCGCCGGATCCGCATTTGCTCGGCGACTTCATGGTCTCCGGCGAGCACACGCTGGCCGAGCTTGCCGAAATCTACGGCGTGAAGGTCGGCGAGGATGACGGCAAGCTGACCCTCGCCGACTATTTCGACGTCCATCTCGACCGCGCGCCGAAGGAGGGCGCCGAGCTGCCGCTGGACGAGATCGTGCTGGTTGCACGCAGCATCTCCGGCGGCCGCGTCAACGTCGTCGGCCTGCGTCTGCCGGAGGACGAGGAAACGCCCGCGCCGCTGACGCGCCGGCAGGCGCTGCGGCGCAAGCTCGCGGATTTGTGGACGTCGGTGGCGGGGGTTTAGCGCCGCGCTCTCCGTTTTCAGTTTGGCGGGACGGAGCGGCCGCAAGCTCGTCATTGCGAGCGCAGCGAAGCAATCCAGTCTGCCTCCGCGAAAAGACTCTGGATTGCTTCGCTACGCTCGCAATGACGGGGAGGGGCCTCAACCCCTCACGTCAGCACCTTCACCCCGCCGAACGATGTCACCCGCCCCTGCTTCAGCATCACGATCTGCGTCGCGAGCTGGCGCAGCTCGGCGACGTCGTGGCTGACATAGACCATGGGGACATTGGCCTCATCGCGCAACCGCACCAGGTAAGGCAGAATCTCGAGCTTGCGGCCCTCGTCGAGCGCGCCGAGCGGTTCGTCGAGCAGCAGCAGGCGCGGCCTCGACAGCAGCGCGCGCCCGAGCGCGACGCGCTGGCGTTCGCCGCCGGAGAGCTTTCCTGGACGGCGATCAAGGAGCGCGCCGATGTCGAGCAGCTCGATGATGCGCTTGTGCTGGGCAGGATCGGGCGTGAGGCCGTTCATCCGCCGGCCGTAGTCGAGATTTTGCGCGACGTTGAGATGCGGAAACAGCCGCGCGTCCTGGAATACGTAGCCGATGCGGCGGCGCCAGGTCGGGACATGGATGCCGGCGGCGGTATCGTCGACGGTCTCGCCGTCGATCACGATGGTGCCGCGGTCGGGCCGCAGCAGGCCTGCGATCATGTTGACCAGCGAGCTCTTGCCGGCGCCCGACGCGCCGAACAGGCCGATGACACGGCCTTCGCTGGTGAAGGTTGCGGAGAGCGAGAATTCGCCGAGCTGTTTTTCGATGTCGACGCGCAGCATGGTCAGTTCCCGTGCAGGCGTTTTGTGGCGCGGCGGGCGAACCATTCGGCGGCGATCAGCGCGCCGAGCGCGAGCACGATCGAGATGATCACCAGTCGTCCCGCGGCCGCGTCGCCATCGGGCGTCTGGATCAGCGAGTAGATTGCCGAGGAAATCGTCTGGGTTTCGCCGGGAATGTTGGAGACGAAGGTGATGGTCGCGCCGAACTCGCCRATCGCTTTGGCAAAGCCCAGCACCATGCCGGCGAGCACGCCGGGCAGCGCCAGGGGTAGCGTCACCGTGAAGAACACTTTCCAGGGCGCCGCTCCCAGCGTCTCGGCAGCCTGCTCGAGCCGGCGGTCGATCGCCTCGATCGACAGCCGCATCGGGCGCACCAGCAGCGGAAACGACATCAGGCCGCAGGCGAGCGCCGCCCCGGTCCAGCGAAACGCGAAGACGATACCGAGATAGTCGGCCAGAAATCCGCCGACGAGTCCCTTGCGACCAAAGGTGAGGAGCAGGAGATAGCCCGTAACGACAGGCGGCAGCACCAGCGGCAGATGCACGAGCGCATCGAGCACCGATTTGCCCCAGAAGTCATGGCGGGCAAGCAGCCATGCCAGCGCAATGCCGAATGGCGTTGCGACCAGCGTCGCGATGACGGCGACCCTGAGCGAGAGCAGGATCGCCGTCCATTCGGCGGGAGAGATCTCGAGCATCAAGTCGTAGATATCAAGTCGTCGGGCTGATCAGGAACTTGAAGCCGTATTTTTCCAGAATGGTCTTGGCTGCGGTCGAGCGCAGGAAGGCGAGATAGTCGTTGGTCTCGGCCTTCGCGGTGGTGGTCGCGGCGACGGGATAGATGATCGCCGGATGCGAGTCCGCCGGGAAGGTGCCGACGACCTTCACGCCGGGCTCGACCTTGGCATCGGTCGAATAGACGATGCCGAGATTGGCCTCACCACGTGCCACCAGCGTCAGCGCGGCGCGCACGCTCTCGGCCATGGCGAATTTCGGCTCCGCAGCCTGCCAGGCGCCCAGCTTCTCCAGCGCCGCCTTGGCGTATTTGCCGACCGGCACCGACTTGACATCGCCGGTCGCGATCTTGCCGTCGCCCGCGAGCTTGGCGAGGTCGAAACCCTGCGCGATCGTGACGTTGTCGATCTTGGAGTCCTTCGGCGCGATCAGGACGATGCTGTTGCCGAGCAGGTTGACGCGGGTCGGCTCGTTGATGGTCTTCTTCGAGATGGCGTAGTCCATCCAGTCGGTGTCGGCGGAGACGAACACGTCGGCCGGCGCGCCCTGCTCGATCTGCTTGGCGAGCACCGAGCTTGCGGCATAGCTGACGCTGAACTTGACGCCGGTCTTGGCGGTGTAGGCGGCGTCGATCTCGTCGAGCGCGTTCTTCATCGAAGCGGCGGCGAACACGGTGATGGTCTTGTCCTCGGCGGCGGCAGGCGAAAGGCTCGCGCTCGCGAGGAGGACGAAAGCGGTGAAAAGTCCGGCAATACGAATCATGGAGTGCGCTCCGTGCGAGTTCGCGCGCGCGAATGCCCGCGTAAATCTGGCGTTGGGTGGGTTGGCGTGCGACGGGCGGAAGCGCTGTTCCACGTGTCCCCGCAACGGCTTACGGCCGGCGGGGATATCGCAGGTGCGAAGATAGCAGGCTAAGCCTTCAGGTCAAAGGCGGCCGTTTGTCCAACCAAGCGACTTATTGTGCCGGCAGGATCGCGATCGACAGCGAATTGTCCTTGGCGCCGCTGATCTGGAGCACGAAAGGCTGCGCCGACAGCTCGTATTTCATGGTCTTGCGGATGCCGTCGCAATCGGTCGCGCCGCTGAAGGCCACGGGCTTGAGGAAATGCCCGTCCTGGACCACGTCCACCCAGGCCCCGCTGGACAGGCTGACGGTGTAGAGCCCGGCCTTCGGCGCCTTGATGCTGGTGAAGCCCGCGAAGGTGCCGTCCTTCGGCGCCCTTTCCGGCGGTGTCGGCAGCTTCGCGTCCGCGGGGGCAACCAGCCCCAGCGTGATGGCCGACGACGGCAGCGCCGCCTGTTCGCTTCCCGTGGCGAGCCTGGCACGGTCCGGCGCGGTGAGCGCGGCGCGCTCACGCTCGATCGGCCATTTGAACTTGTCGCAGCCGCTGGGCTCTTCGGCAGCCAGAGCGGTGGTCGCACCGAGCGAAAGCGCAGCGAGGAAGGTGAGGACGCGCATGTCAAATCTCATCGTTGGCCACGCGAAGATGCGGGGCTTGCGGTCATTGCTGAAAGGCGGGATGCGCGTCCCGACAGGGCCGCTCGGCTTACGGCAGAGCGGCAAGGCGATCCTAGCGCATTTCAGAGGATGGGAGCCAGTAATGACTCTGTCATGCCGGACAAGCGCAGCGAAGCGGAGCGAAGATCCGGGATCCATAGCCCCAGGGAGGAATTTGACGAAGACTCGGAGTTACCGCTTCGCTCAACCACCGCTCCCTGTGGTTATGGATCCCGGGGCTCGCTTCGCGCGCCCCGGGACGACAGCGGTGGGTGAGGCGGCAGCTTGCCCAGCCAGCCGCCTATTGCTTCGCATCCGCCGCGTGCAGCACCGCTTTGCAGGCCGCCGGCATCTGCGCCAGCGTCATCGGCGGCTTTGGCTTCGGCGGCTCCGGCGGAGGCTTCGGGTGCAGCACGGCGTCGCTGAACCAATAGGCGAGGTCGGACGGCTTGCAGCCTTCGTCCTCGGATTGCGACGACTGGCCTTCGCATTCGCTCGAGCCCGCCGGGCAGCGCATGCGGATGTGGAAGTGATAGTCGTGGCCCCACCACGGCCGGATCTTCGACAGCCATGAGCGGTCGCCCTTGGCCTCGCGGCACAGCGCCTTCTTGATCGCGGGATTGACGAAGATGCGCTGCACTGCCGGCTCCTGCGCTGCGTCGCGCAGCACCAGCACATGAGCAGGCGTGAACACCTTGGGGTCGATGTCGAGCCGGTCCTGGCGCACCATCATCACCGCCGACATGTCCTCGCGCTCCTCGCGTGACAAACGACGGTCCGGCATCGGCGTCAGCCAGATGTCGGCATCCAGGCCAATTTGATGGCTGGCATGGCCTGACAGTGCCGGCCCGCCGCGCGGCTGGGCGATGTCGCCGACCAGAATGCCCGGCCATCCCGCGTCCTTATGCGCCCTGGCCGCGAGCCGCTTGATCAGCGCGATTATGTCGGGATGACCGTAATTGCGGTTACGCGACAGCCGCATCACCTGCCAATTGTCGCCGTTGAGCGGCATCTGCATGGCGCCGCCGATACAGCCCTTGGTGTAGGAGCCGATGACATGAGCCGTTCCCTTCGACGGCAGCAGCTTTCGCGCGAACAGCTCCTTGGCGCCGATGCTGGGATCGTTTGGGTTGGCGAGCGGCGGTAGCGGTTTTGGGTTAACGCTGCCCTTGTCCTGGGCCAGCGCGGCGCCGGCGGTCAGGAACGTCATGACAAGCAGGAGAGGAGCGAGGCGGCGGGGACTCATGCTGTCATCCTTATAACGCAACGCGGCGTCAGGGTTAAGAAACAGTCCTTCGGCCGAAATATTGTCCGAAAGTCGCAGTTCCCTACGCGCGGCCGGCCGATTCTTAACGACGCGATAACCCTCTCGTGCATTGACCAAAATTCGTGCGTGGGAGGCGTGCTCCCAGCCCTCTGTATGCATTCGCGCGCGATCTCGGAAATGATTCAAGGCAGCGCGCAATTTTGCGCCATCGCGTTCTCCGATGACGACGATGTGATGGGCTTGGCGCGCCCGGCGGCGCTGCCGCGCCGCGCAAAGCGGCAATGAGGGCTGCTTTTCTGCGGCCACCAGACTGTGCGACCGACCGACAAGCCACCCAAGATTACTTTTTTTTCAGACACTTGCCCCAAAACTTGCGGCCACTGGGCGCGACTGGGACGTATCAAGTTGAGTTTGGGGTTTCGAAAAACAACAAAGCGAAAGGGAGGCGTGCTCGCCCGGGCTCGCCGACAGCCGCGCAAGCCGCGCTTCGCGCGCGCGCCTCAATCCGTTTCCGAACGCGACGAACTCCTGCGCCGCCGCGCCGAGGCGGAGGCCGCGATTGCCGAGGCCCGCAAATCCCATGAGCGCCTGCGCCAGGCCATCGACATCCTGCCGCAAGGCATCGTGTTTCTCGATGCCGAAGGCCGTTACGTGCTCTGGAACAGGAAATACGCCGAGATCTACAGCAAGACCGCCGATCTGTTCGAGGAAGGCGCGCGCCTCGAGGATACGCTGCGCATCGGCGTCGCGCGCGGCGACTATCCCGAGGCTGCCGGCCACGAGGACGAATGGATCGCCGAGCGGCTGCAAAAGCTCTATCAGCCCGGCGCGCGCCACGAGCAGATGCTCGCGGACGGCCGCGTCATCCTGATCGACGAGCGGCTGACCGACGACGGCGGCGTGGTCGGCCTGCGCGTCGACATCACCGAGCTGAAGCAGCGCGAGGCCTCATTCCGCCTGCTGTTCGACGGCAATCCCGTCCCGATGATCGTCTGTGCGCTCGACGACGAGCGCATCCTCGGCGTCAACGATGCCGCGATTTCCCATTACGGCTATAGCCGTGCCGAGTTCGAGAAGCTGAAGATCCGCTCGTTGCAGGCTTTCGACAGCGAGCCGCCCTGGACCACCGATCGCTCCAGCGAGGAGCAGGCCGCACGCACCTGGAAGCACGTCAAGGCCAACGGCGCGCTGATCGACCTTGCGATCTATTCGCGCGAACTGACCTATGCCGATCGGCCCGCGGTGCTGCTCGCGCTGATGGACATCACCGAACGCAAGCGCGCCGAGGCGCGGCTCGCCTTCATGGCCCAGCATGACGGGCTGACCGGCTTGCCGAACCGCAACCTGCTGCGCCAGCAGGTGGACGAGATGCTGCTGCATATGCGGCGCAGCTCCGACAAGGTCGCGCTGCTGATGCTGGGGCTGGACAATTTCAAGGCGGTGAACGACACGCTGGGACACGCGGTCGGCGACAAGCTGCTGCGCGGCGTCGCCAAGCGGCTGCGCTCGACCTTGCGCGAGGAGGACGCGCTGGCGCGGCTGAACTCCGACGAGTTCGCGATCGTGCAGAGCGGGCTGACGCGTCCCGAGGATGCGGTGATGCTGGCCAAGCGCCTGCTGGAAGCCATCGCCGATCCCTATCTGCTCGACGGCCATTCCGTGGTGATCGGCGCCTCCATCGGCATCGCGATGGCGCCCGGCGACGGCGATGATTCCGAAAAACTGCTCAAGAGCGCCGACATGGCACTGTCGCGCGCCAAGGCCGATGCCCGCGGCACGTTTGCGTTCTTCGAGGCCGCGCTCGACGCCAAGGCGCAGAGCCGCCGCAAGATCGAGGTCGAGCTGCGCGACGCGATCCAGAACGACGTGCTGCGCCCTTATTACCAGCCGCTGATCGACCTCCAGAGCGGCCGCATCACCGGCTTCGAGGCGCTGGTGCGCTGGCCGCATGCCGAGCGCGGCGTGGTCTCGCCGGCCGAGTTCATTCCGGTCGCCGAGGAAACAGGATTGATCAATCCGCTCGGCGGCCTGATGCTGCGCCGCGCGTGCCTGGATGCCGCGACCTGGCCCGACGATGTCCGCGTCGCCGTCAACCTGTCGCCGCTCCAGTTCCGCAGCGGCAATCTGCTCTCGGTGGTGACGGACGCGCTGAAACATTCCGGCCTGCCGGCGCGGCGGCTGGAGCTCGAGATCACCGAGACGTTGCTGCTCGAAAAGAGCGCGCAGGTGCTGGCGACGCTGCATGCGCTGCGCGCGCTTGGCGTCCGCATCTCCATGGATGATTTCGGCACCGGCTATTCCAGCCTCAGCTATTTGCGCAGCTTCCCCTTCGACAAGATCAAGATCGACCAGTCCTTCGTGCGCGATCTCGGCGCCAACCGCGAGGCCCAGGCGATCATCCGCTCCATCGTTAGCCTCGGCAAAGGCCTTGGCGTCACCATCACCGCCGAGGGCGTCGAGACCGAAGCCGAGCTGAGCTGCCTCCGCGCTGAGGGCTGCGACGAGGGCCAGGGCTTTCTGTTCAGCAAGGCCCGGCCGAATGCCGAGATCATCAGCCTGCTCGCCGCCCAGCGCGGCATCGATGGTGGCGAGAAGGCTGCGATGGTGGCGTAAGGCGCGCTGCCCCTTACCTCGCCCCGCTTGCGGGGAGAGGTCGGATCGCTCTTGCGATCCGGGTGAGGGAGTACAGGTCCCTCGACGATCTCAGGTGTGTAGAAGAGAGGCCCCTCACCCCAACCCTCTCAGCGCGAGCGAAGCTCGTCGCGGCCCCGTAAGAACGGGGCGAGGGAGCGCAGCGTCATTGCGGCTGTAGTTCAGCGTCCCTCCGCCAAAATCGCCTTCCCTACATCCTCATAATGCGTATCCCGTGCCTGGATCTGCTGCGCGATCGCGTGCATGTCGCGAAAGCGCCGCTCGAAGGGATTGCTGCGGAACACCGCGGTCGCGCCGGCCATGTGATAGGCGGCGTCGACTACCTTGGCCGATTGATGGATGGTCCAGGTCGCGGCGAGGCGAACGGCGCTACGATGCGCCGGGCTGAATTGGCCGGTCGCGCAGAGGTCGTGCCACATCGCATTCGCCGTCGCATAGAGATAGGTGCGCGCGGCGCGTAAGTCGCCCTCGGTGCGGCCAATCAGGCCCTGGACCGCCTGGTTGTCGCGCATGGCGCTCGCTGCCAGCGACTGGTGCTTTGCCCGCGACAAAGCGATGGCCGCATCCAGCGTCGCGCGCGCGACGCCCAGCGAGACCGCGGCAAAGCCGAGGCTGAAGGTCGATCCGGTGCCGATCCTGTAGAGCGGACCCGTCTCACGCAGCGCGGACGGCACGTCACGGAACGCCGTGAAACGCTCGGGGATGAAGAGGTCGCTCACTTCATAGGAATCCGTGCCGGTGCCGGCGAGCCCGATCGCCTGCCAGACGTCGTGCAGCACCGCGCTCGCAACCGGAAACAGGATGGTGCGAACCTCTGGCGAGCCGTCAGCATTTTTGCGCGGCGTCCCGTCGGCTCCGACGATGCGGACATGCGCCCCCAGCCAGCTCGCCTGCCGCGAGCCCGAGGCAAAATCCCAGCGCGCTGTGACGCGATAGCCGCCCTCGACGCTGCGCGCCTCATGCGCGATCGCGCCCCAGGCAAGGATGCCGGGCGGCGTTTTGAAGATCTCGTGCGCGGTGCCGGGATCGAGCGAAGCCGCGATCATAGCGCAGACGCTGCATTGGCCGAGACACCAGGCCGTCGAGGCATCCGCCTTCGCGATCTCTTCCTGCATCTGCATGAAGATCTCGATGGGGGCCTCGGCGCCGCCGAGACTTTGCGGCAGCAGCGCGCGATAAAGCCCGTTCTCGATCAAAGCCGAGACGACGGCCGGCGTCAGCCGACGGGAGCGCTCGATCTCGTCCGCTTCGTGCGCAATCAGTGGCGCGATTGCCCGGGCACGTTCAACGAGATCGAAGCCTTGCGGCCTGTTCATGCGTCACCTCGTCAGGCCGCGGCGCGGCCAAGGTCGAGCGATTGCTTGCGTCTTGTCGGGAAGCTCAGCGCCACTGCGACGGCGGCAAGCCCGATCGCGAAGGAGCCGGCGTGCAGCCATGTGTAGCGCTGGAAATTGTCGAATACGAGTCCGCCAGCCCAGGGCCCGAGCGCCATGCCGAGGCTTGCAAAGGCCGATACCGCGCCGAACACGGTGCCCATGATGCGCGCGCCGAAGTACTCGCGGACCAGCACGGCATAGAGCGGCATCACGCCGCCATAGGCGAGGCCGAACACGACCGAGAGCGCGTAGAATTCGCCGAGCTGCGCCACCGCGAGATAGGTCGCGATGCACATCGCCTGCACGAACAGGCCGCCGACCAGCACGGGCTTTGCGCCGATGCGATCGGCTGCCGCGCCGAGCAGCAGACGTCCGCCGAGTCCGGAGACGCCGGCGACGCCGTAGACCGTCACCGCCGTGAGCGGGGCGATGCCGCAGACCATCGCATAGGACACCATGTGAAAGATCGGACCGGAGTGCGCCGCGCAGCAGGCGAAATGCGCCGCTGCGAGCGCGATGAATTGCGGCGTGCGCAGCGCCTGCGCCGTGGTCAGCTCGATCTCCGGTGCCGTGTCGGTGCTTGCCGGGCCAGTCGCTTGCGGCGCCGGCCGCACCAGGAAGCAGGCCGGGATCAGCAGCGCCCACGCAGCGATGCCGATCACGAGCATCGCGGTGCGCCAGTCATAGGCCGTGATCAGCCAGCTTGCGGTCGGCGCAATCGTCACCGGCGACACGCCCATGCCGGCAGAGACCAGCGCCACCGCGAGGCTGCGGTTCTTTTCGATCCAGGCGCTCGCGAGCGCCATCATCGGCGCGTAGAAGCTGCCGGCAGCGACGCCGATCAGCACGCCGAAGAACAGCTGGAATTGCCACAGGCTGGTCGCCTGGCTCGCGGTCACGAGACCGAGGCCCAGCAGCAGGCTTCCGGCGAGCACCACGATGCGGGTGCCAAATCGATCCGACAGCGTGCCCCAGAAGAAAGCGGCAACGCCCATGCAGAGGAAATCCAGCGTCGCCGCCGCCGACACGCCCGCGCGCGACCAGCCCATCGCTTCGGAGATCGGCTGCAGGAAGACCGCAAGCGACAGCATCGTGCCGAAGCCGACACAGGTCATCAGCGCTCCCGCGGCGACAACGACCCAGCCATAGTCGAACCCTGACGGCTTGCTCATGCGTTTCCTCTGCGCTTTTGCTCTTGTTGATGGTGCGCGCGGGGATGGTGGCCCATCTATCGGCGGAGGGCAAGGTTACGCGCAATGCGCGGGTACAGAGCTCGTTACCTTGCAGCGCCTTGAGCATCGGCACGCGCGATGGGCCGCCGCAACGTCGACTTAGGATGTGTCTTGTGCCGCAGTTTCGCTGCCCCCGCGTGCCCGTTGCCCCGGCCACCCGTAAGCCGAGATCAGGCTCATGTCGGCCTCAAAATCCGTGCCGGTCATATTGAGGGAGCGGCTGCACTGTTGAAGGGCTTCTTCATATTGACGGAGGTGCAAGTGTGCGACGCAGAGCAGCCGCGCTGCGATGGTATCTTGCAAGACGGCCAGGTTTGCGAGGTCGCCGTCGAACCGATCCGACCAGATGTCGCGGGCGGTCTGAAGGTCGGTCAGAGATACGTTGACCCGCACCTGGTCTCCGTTGCGTCTCACCGCGCCCCGCACGGCCCAGCGGACGCGGAGATCCGTCCCGAGCTGCTGCAAATCGATCACCTTCTTCTTGTAGGTCAAGGCGGTGTCGCGTCCAACAACGAGAGTGGCGGGCGTTCGCGCGAGATCGGTGGTCAAGCCTGTCGAGATCGAGTCGGCAAAGGAGTCCTGCGCCGGACCGTCGTTGAGGCTGGCGAAGGGCAACACGACGAGAGAGAGGCGAGGCGCGATCTCGGGCCTGACTGTCGGCTGTGGCTGGATATTTTGAGCTTCCCGTTGTGCGTCGGTACGGACCGTCTTCCAGGCATTCCAGTATCCGGCAACGCCGCCGGCAATTGCGCCGATGGCGGCGACCGACGCCAGCACGCTGCCGACGAGCTTCAAACGGCCCCTGAGGTCCTCCAGCCAGCCGGCGGATCGCCGTTCGCCAACAGCGTTTGCAGAGGCCACCGGGATCGTAACTGCTGCCGTGGTTCCTGGTTGCCGATCCTCATCGTGCACGGCGCCCACGAAACGAAAGCCCTTGCGTGGAAATGTCTTGATAAGACGTTGTTGCTGGCCGGAGTCACCGATCGCGCGTCGGACGGCGTTCAGCCGGGTCGTCAGCGCCGCATCGGATACGATCCGGCCATTCCAAATCGCGTTGACGAGATCGTCCTTGCTGACGACGCGATCCCTGCTGCGGATCAGATGTTCGAGCAGATCGAGAACCTGGGGTGTGGTGGGCACCACATCGAGCCCGCGCCGCAATTCGCGCCGCTCGGTGTCCAACGCACAGTCCTCGAAGAAATAGCGCATGGCACCATTCTCCAAGCCTGCCCTCTATTCTCCGAGGGCGCGGGAGCAATAATCCGTGGAGAATAGGCCTTCGCTAGCGAAAATGTAAGCCGCGAACATTGGTCCACCCCGTCAGGGGGTGCCAACGTCGTGCTTTTCCGGAAGGCCCGCTGCGCAGAGACCCTTCTCGAAGATCGCGAAGTCATCTGCCCGGCGAAACGGTGCCAGATTCTCGAGATTGGCACGAAGATCTGGATTGCATTCAAGGGCTTGCAGGAGGGATCGTTGCGCTCGTTCATGCCGCCCGGCGAATGCGTTGCTGGCTGCGGCAATGCAGGTCACGAGCAGGAAACTCGTCTGACCACGCAATGCGGTCTCGGCGCATGATACTGCCGCGTCATAGCGGCCCGCCAGAAAATGCGCATATGCCATGGCTCCCTGCGCGTCGTAGTACATGGGCAGATCGAGTGGGCTCAATCTCACGGCATGTGCGGAGTGCTCGAGGGCGAGATCCGGCTCTCCCCTCCAAACTCTCAGCCACGCACTGGTGGCCCAGGCTTGCGCGAAGTTCGGGTTGTCAGCCAAAGCTCGATCCACGAAAGCAGCCGCGTCGTCGAACTCATGGGCTATGAAGGCGAGCGCATATCCACCCACGGACAGTGCAACCGGATCATTTGCCCCCAGTTCTACGGCCTTCCGGGCCAGCCGGGTGGCTTCCGCAATTTCCTTCGCCGGATCGCTGATCCAGCCGTTCGCCTTGCGCCGGGTATAGCACCAGGCGGCCATGGCATAGCCACAAGCCAGTCGAGGGTCGAGTTCGGTCGCCTTGCAAAAGAGCTGCAGCGCCTCGGTGTTTGCGTTGTTGGACCAACGGGATTTCGCCAGCCCGCGCAGATAATGATCATACGCATCCAGATTTTCGGGCGGCTTTCGCCTTGCCCGCTTGATCTCCTCACGCTGCAGCCTCGGGGCGATTGCGCCTATGACACTGGACGTCAGATTGTCCTGCAGATCGAACATGTCCTCGATCGGGCCCTCAAAGCGGTCTGCCCAGAGATGCGTTCCAGTTTCGGCATCGATCAGCTGTCCCGCGATTCGAATGCGATTTCCGGCCTTGCGCACGCTGCCTTCGAGTACATAGCGTACACCCAGCTCGCGGCCGACCTGCTTTACGTCGACGACCCGGCCCTTATACGCAAAGCTCGAATTGCGTGCGATCACGAACAGCCAGCGAAAATGAGCGAGGGCCATCGTGATTTCCTCCACGATGCCGTCTGCGAAATACTCCTGTTCGGGATCGGAGCTGAGGCTGACGAAAGGGAGTACGGCAATCGAGGGCTTATCCGGTAGCGGGAGGGTCGCTGTTCTCGCTTCTGACCGGTGAGGGACGGCTGAAGGGTCCGGCTCCCGCACTTCCCGAACGGCTCCGACGAAACGGAAGCCCTTGCGCGGGATCGTCTTGATCAGGCGCTGCGCTTCCCCGCAATCGCCGACTGCCGTGCGGACGCCATTGATGCGGGTCGCAAGCGCGGCCTCCGATACGATGCGCCCCTTCCAGATCGCGTTCATGAGGTCGTCTTTGCTGACGACACGCTCCCTGTTGCCGATCAAGTAGTCGAGAATGTCGAAGACCTGTGGCGCAACGGAAACAGCATCGGCCCCGCGATGCAGCTCGCGCCGATCCGTGTCGAGCACGTATTCATCGAAGAGATAGCGCAAGTTGCCACTCCCGTCGTTGGATGAAGCCGCCTCTGCACCTGCTGGGGCGTAAAGTAAGGCGCCGGTCAGGAAAATGTAAGCTGCACGTCAAGCGTGCCCGGCGAAGTCCTGACATCCTGCCCTCGGTAAAGGTATCGCCAAGGGATATCGCCGATGAGTACCATCAACGGCGTTGCACAGGTGCGACGGACTGCCACACCCGTGCAGCAAGTGACCAGCCTTTTCCTGCGGGTCTGGAGCGCATGGCAGAAGCGCCGAAGACGACTGAAGGTACAAACCGCTCTCTGTGCCCTCAGCGATCGGGAGCTGATTGATCTCGGCGCGACGCGCGCCGAGATTGACTACATTGCCTTGCAGCAAGGCCGCGCAAGGCCCGATCGTCCGGCACCCTGGCGCATTGGTAGTGCGCTTGCGATCCTGTCGCTCGTCAACCTGTTCAGCTTGATTTCCTTAGATCGCGCCGAGGCTCAATGCACTGCGCAGGATGGTTTGCGGAGGCAGCTGGCGGTCAAGGTCGACCCACCGGCTCCCAGATCGGAGATTCCGATCAGCYCCGCTGCAGATGTCCTGGCGTGGAAGACGATCCGGATAGGAACATTCACGGACACGTTCGCTCTTCGCAGCGCGATGAGCGCAATGGGCTGCGGCGTCGGGAACGCGGCCGATGAGATACTCGCTCGACCGGCCTTTACCCTAAGCCGCAAGAAGGCGGAGGTTGAGCTTGTTGCCGTGTCGGTTGCCGAGCTCGGCTTTCAAGGCGAGGCTTCGCTGCGGGAAATCTATGCGCGTGCACAACAGCTCGGTCTTGCTCTGGCGCCCGCCGAAATCGCGGCGCAGCTGAGACTCCAGTATTTGGACCAGCCGATCGGTGAGTTTCTCACCATCGGGATGGAGCCTATCGGGACGTGGGCGGGTGAAGCGGTCGTCCTGACGGTGGCGAATGGCGGAGCAGGCCTCATCCTGATCGGCCAGGACGGCCGTGAGGACGCGCAGATATCTGCGATATCCCGTTTTGTGTTCGTGCGACCCGGCTCATCCATGGCTCCAGAGACCGCAGCGATGGCCAGGTAGCATGCTGCGATCTCATTTGGTCTGGGCTCGATCAGGGCAACGGGTGATGATCACGCGTCGTGATGTGTTGTCGGCGGCCGCCGCCGCGTTCGCCGCTGCGCATATTTCACCGCGGGCGCTCGCACAGCCGATCGCGAGAACCGCGCATATCCTGACGGGCTTCACGCCCGGGCTGCAGGATGGGTTGGCGCGGCTCGTGGCCGGCCAGATGAGCGGCTATGCCGAAACCATCGTGGTCGAGACCCGGCCGGGCGCGGCCGGTCGCATCGCGGTGGAGGCGGTGAAGAGCGCCGACGCCGACGGATCGGTCATGCTGTTCGCGCCGCTCGGCTTCATGATGTTCTTTCCGCACGTCTACAAGACACTGAGATACCATCCGCGGGATTTCATACCTGTGTCGACCGTCGCCTCGACCCCGACATTGCTGACGGTCGGTCCCAGCGTGCCGGCCGACGTCAAGACGCTGGCGGACTTCGTGGCCTGGTGCCGCGCCAATCCGAAGCACGCCACCTTTGGTTCGCCGGGCGCCGGAACCTCGCTGCATTTTCTTGGCACGACGCTGGGCCGCACCGCCGGCTTCGATTTTCTTCACGTGCCCTATCAGGGCGGTGGCGCGATTCAGGATCTGGTCAAGGGCGTGATTGCCGCGACCGTCATGCCGATCGGCAGCTCGCTCGGACTCGTCCAATCCGGCGATCTTCGCGCGCTGGCGACCACCGGACCGCGCCGCAGCCTGTTTGTTCCGGCGGTACCGACGATGCGGGAGGCCGGATATCCGTCGCTCGAGGACCTCACATGGTTTGCGTTCTTCGTTCCGGCCAGGACGCCGGCGCCGATCGTCGATAAGCTCAACATCGCGATCCAGGCGGCCTTGCGCACCGACGAGGTCAAGGCCGGTATGGCAAAGCTGGCCGTCGAGCCCGACGCGATCGCCATGGAAGACTTCGGCCGGCTGATCGCATCCGAATCCGACCGGTGGAAGGCGATCGTGCAGGCAACGGGGTTCGTCCCGACCGATTGAAGCGGCATTGACAGGAGGCAACACATGAGCGGGCCGGCATCCGTGCATGATCTCGTGCAGTCGCATCGCATCACCGCGGTGATCTATGCGGCGGCGAAGCTCAATCTCGCCGAGGCCATCGGCGATGAGGCGAAATCGGTGGCCGAGCTCGCCCGGCTGGTGTCCGCCGACGAAAATGCGCTGCGCCGATTGCTCGTTGGCCTGACGACACTTGGCCTGTGCAGGCAGGCAGGCCGGGACCGGTTTGCCATGACCGAGCTCGGCCGGCAGCTCGACGAGACCGCCGATCCCTCCTTCAAGGACTGGGTTCTCTTCGAGGGCGAGATGCTCGCGCAATCCTGGATCGGACTGGTCGAATCCGTTCGCTCCGGGAAGAGCGCGGGTGAGCTGCGCGGCGATGGCGACGATCGTTATGCCGCGACGAGCAATGCGCCGGAATTCACCCGCCGCTTCAACGCTGCGATGGTCAGCCTGACGCGGAGCATCGTTCCAAGGATCGTTGCGGCGCACGACTTCGCGACCGCGCGCGTCGTCATGGATCTCGGCGGCGGCACCGGCGAATTGATCGGCGGCGTGCTCCAGCACAACCCGCATCTTGAGGGCATCGCCTTCGATCTCGCGCGCTGCGAGGCGGGAGCGCGGGCGCATTTTGACCGGCTTGGCATCGCCAATCGCTGCCGGTTCGTCGCCGGAAGTTTCTTCGAGAAGGTCCTGGGCGGCGCCGACACGATCCTGATGAAGAGCATCCTGCACAATTGGAGAGACGATCGTTGCGAGGTCATTCTGCGCAACTGCCGGGACGCGCTGCCGGCCAGCGGAACGTTGATCGTGATCGAGCGGATCATGCCGGAGCCTGCGACGACCGAGACCCAGGACCGCTCCTGCGCCATGAGCGACCTCAATATGCTGAGGGGACCTGGCGGCCGCGAGCGGACGGAAGCCGAGTACCGCAGGCTTGGCGTCCTGGCCGGCTTCGCCTTCGTCGGCACCAGCGGTGTCGGCTCGTTCAGCCTGGTCGAATTCCGAAAGGTCGGACACTGACTGCCGTCCGTTGGGGCGGCAGTCGAGTCTCATCCCATCAGGCCCTGGCGCTGGTTCGATCAGCAGCCCCGGCAGACGCCGGAGATCTTGCGATCCACGTTGGCATCCTCCTGGTCGAGGAAATCCAGCGATCCCAAACTCGCCGAGGGCACGTCGGAGGCGTGGGGCTGGCGGTGACCGACCGGGGCCGTCCACGGCCTGGTGGTCGTTTCCTTTCCGGGCAGCGACGGTTGGAAAGGTTGCGCCGAAGCTGCGCCCATCGTCGATACGATCGTGACCACAATCAGCATCTTTGAGGTAATCATAGGTGTCTCCAAATGCATCCCGCCCTGCATGTGCGGTTCAGACATTTAGATTTGCATCGAAGACCCGCTATTCCCTGTCATCGCGGAGGCGTGATACCGCCGTGGTCCGGCCTTCCGGAACGACGTTTGTCAGGCCGGCGCTTTCCTGCCGATCAGACCGAAGACGATCATGACGAGGCTGATGCCGCCGACAGCGCCCGAGACCTCTCCGACCGTGCGCATCAGGGCGGCAGGATCATTGGACCACGGCGTCATGTCCCGCATCGAGAGGAAGAACAGGACGGCGAGCACCAGCAGCACCGAGCCTACGGCAATCAATCGCCAGTTTCGCTTTCGCATGACAGACATTCCCCCGTATCGCCCACGGATGGGCGGGGCCGCTTAGGACGCAGGGAGATAGTGTCGTCGAGCCCGGGTCGGGTTCAATGGCCGCGAGCCGGATCGAACAAATGTGACCCTCATCCCCAATTTGTTCGCGGCCGCTGGTGGGTGGCCAACAGACGTTTTGACATTTTTGTGTTTTCAACGCTTTGACGGCTCGACCTTGTCGGCATGGACCAGTCTCGATCGTCCTTGGATGGACCCCGCACACGTCAGTGATGCCGTCACCTAGAAAATCGAACCAGGAGCTTATGTTCATGAGGATCACCGTTGAAACCACCGTAGCAGCCCCGATCGATCAGGTCTGGCGTGCCTATACGACACCTGCTGACATCATGGAGTGGAACGCCGCGTCCGACGATTGGCATACGACCAAGGCCACGGTCGACCTGCGGGAAGGCGGGGTCTTCTCGTCGCGCATGGAAGCCAAGGACGGCAGCATGGGCTTTGACTTCGCCGGGACTTACACGACGATCGTCGAACACAAGCTGATCGAATATTCATTCGGCGATCGCAAGGCCGAAGTCGAGTTCGTGCCCGGGACGAAGGGCGTCGTCGTCCGCGTTGTCTTCGATAGCGAACCGACACACTCGGTTGAGCAGCAGCAGGGCGGCTGGCAGGCCATCCTCGACAACTTCGCACGCCACGTGCAGGCGAAGCAGAAGACGTCGTGAAGCCGTGCGGGAGCAGGAGATGTCCCTGACGGGCGCCGTCGGCTTTCCGCGCGGAGCACCYGACGGAAATTGATCAGTCGAGGAATAGCCGGCTTGGTGGGCCGCCGCGTCGGTTGCCCCCTTCAGCCGGCGACCTCCGGTTTGCACCGGGCTCACCCGCGCGGTGGGCCAACAGGTGACGTCAAGCTGCTACGACGGCTCCACTCCCCCCGCGCGCGTCTCCGGGGGCGCGCCACGCTTCAGGGGAAGCGGCTGGTCGCCAAGCAACACCTTCACCACCACGTCACGCGCATTGCCGGGATCAAGCGAGTGCTTTGCGATCAGGTCGCTACAGTCGGCGACGATCTGGTCGGCGTCCTGCATGATCTTGAGCTCTTTGTAGCGATCGTGCCGATGCAGGCCCATGCTTTCGCCAACCACTTCAAGGATATTCATGATACGGAATGGCCAGTCGCGCTCGTGCGCGCACAGTTCGCGATGATCGGAATGATAGACCGCGACCAGTGCATCGACACTTGCATCGCGCGCCGCCTCAAGCTCCATGAGTTGCAATTCGCGCTTGTACTTTGGAAGCGCGCCGACATCCACGCTCTGCAAACCCACCGCCGGCTGGTTCAGATCGACGAGTTCGATACCGGGTACCGCCGTCAAGATCTCAGCTGCGGATTCCACGACGCCGGCCACGCCGGGATGCCTGTGCAGCGCGACCCGCATTTCGACCCTGCGCTGAAGGTGCGGCTTGAGCTGCCCCAGCCGGTCGCCGAGAAAGCGCATGAATGGGCTCATCTCGAACGGGCGCGACCCGTGCTGTCGCTCCACCGTTGGCAGGATGGTCTCCGTGTACTGGACGTAGCACGACGGGCACCAGGAGATCACCTGCCCCGAGTTCGAGTGCGACAGCTTTTCCATCGTACTCGATCCCATACGACCGGCCATCTCTGCGTCGCCGGACTTGAGCTGGAGAATGCCGCAACAATGGCTCGGTCCGCCCATCACCTGGTAACTGACGCCGAGCGCGTCCATGATATCGAGGGCAAGCAAGGCGATGTGCGGCGTCTTGAGCACATTGCAGCCGGTGTAAAACACGAAATCCGGCGTCTCAACGGGCGTGGCGACCGACGCCGATCTCTGACCCAGTCGTTCGAGCACGTCCGCATCGAGTTGCAGGCGCGAAAGCATGTTCACGCCACGACTGCCGTCGCGGTACCTCTCGACACCCCGCCGGCGCCGTTCGGCAAGCTCATTGTCCGACTTCGCGATGCCAAGCCGCGCCATGCTCAGCAGGAAACGCGGATTGACGCCATAGCTGCACGCCTTGATGCATGCCCCGCTCCGCATGCAGGACTGCGCCCATTTGCGCGACACTTCCGGGCCTTTGCCGGTACGCACCAGCTCGAGAATGCCGCCGATGATGTCTTCGGACTTTGTCGTCCGCGAGATGCCGGCCGGCTCGACACTCGGACAGGCCTCGACGCATTTCCCGCATCGCGTACAGGCGTCGAGCATGTCTTCGGCATATTCGGCCAGGGACGTCTCGAATGGGACCTCGTTCATCGGCTGCATGACCAACTCCCAGGCCTGCTGGCGGATCAGCTACGTGCGGCATACGACAGCGCCAGAACCTAACCCACAATTGGCGAGCTGTACACGAGCAGGCCGCAATCGCGTCTGCTACGCGCTGGGTGAGCCCGCTGCTGGCGTGCCCTTACTACCGGACCACCCGTGACCGATCTGGACTTCGCATTCGGGCCAACAGGCGTTCGTTAGCCGGCACGGCGACCGTCAGAGCAAGGCCGCTCTGCTGCCGGTCCCCGAAGGCCATCTCGGGAAATGGGGAGGATTATTTCTACCCGCCCCGCGGTAGCCCTAAGGCCTTTGTTGGACGTTGACTCGCCTCTTGCGGCACGGACGATCCGGCACCAGCTTTCACAGGTCAAGTAGGGACCGGCGGACGATGATCTCTGTTGTTGTCGGGTCACGACAACATGCCGGTTGACCGACGATCTCTACGTTGGAGGGTCAACTATTTCGCCCCGCACGCCTCTGGCGCTTCTCATCATATCCCTGGGTGCGATCGCCGCGGTGTGGTGGTGGCTGGCCACACCGATCAACCTGGTGCGCGCACCGATCGATCCGAATGCCAAGCTGCAATGCATATCCTACGCGCCCTTCCGCAACAACCAAACGTCGGAGTCGCCGACACCGGTGCCGCGGGACCAGATCGCGGAAGATCTCGCCCAGCTTGCCAAAATAACCGAATGTATTCGTACCTATGCGACTGATCTTGGTCTCGATCAGATCCCCGAACTTGCGTCCAGGGTGGGGCTGAAAGTCATTCAGGGAATTTAGCTCGATAGGGACCGGCAGAAGAGCGCGACGCAGATATCCACGGGCATACGGCTCGCCCGGCAATATCCGGAAACCATCACCGCACTCGTGGTCGGCAATGAGGTTCTGTTGCATCGGAAGATGACACCTTCCGATCTTGCTGCCTTGATCCGCTCGGTCAAGGCACAGGTGCCGGTCCCCGTCACCTATTCCGACGTCTGGGAGTACTGGCTGCGCTATAGGGAACTCGGTGACGCCGTCGATTTCGTCACCCTTCATATCCTGCCATATTGGGAAAATGTCCCGGTCGCGGCGAAATCCGCCGCTGCTCACGTCGACGCCGTCCGAAAGCAGGTGGCGTCGGCGTTTCCGGGTAAGGAAATCCTGATTGGAGAAACAGGTTGGCCGAGCGAAGGGCGGATGCGCGAGTCGGCGCTACCATCGCGCACCAATCAGGCGCGGGTGATCTCGGAGGTCCTCGATCTTGCCCGGCGCGAGAATTTCCGCGTCAACCTGTTCGAGGCGTATGATGAATTGTGGAAGCATGAGTTCGAGGGCACCGTCGGCGGATCGTGGGGCTTATTCGATTCCACGCAGCGCACGCTGAAATATCCGCCCGGCATCCCCGTCAGCAATTATCCGCTCTGGAAACTGCAAATGAGCAGCGGAATGACGCTGGCGATCCTGGTGTTCGGCGCTGCATGGCTGACCTCGCGCCGGAAGCCCTCGCAGCCCCGGCTCGTCTCATGGTTTGCGGTCGGAATATCGGCAACCACCGCCGGAGTCCTGTTTGGGGTAGCCGCTCAAAAGATGTTCTATGAAAGCTACGGCGCGGGCAGCTGGCTGCTGTGGGGCGCACTTCTGGCGGCGGCAACTGCCTCGCCGCTGTTCGGCGCCAACGCCCTGATGTCCGGGCGCGCACCGCCCACATTTCTGGAATTGCTGGGTCCGGAGCACTACCGGACCCCATCGGGACTGGCGATCATGCACGGATTGATCTTGATCGTAATCATCGTGATCGGCACGGAGACCGCGCTGGGCCTCATGTTTGATCCGCGCGAAAAGGATTTTCCTTTTGCGGCCCTCACTATGGCGGCGGTCCCTTTTGCGGCGATGACGCTGCTCAATCGCCCGAAGAAGGGAATCCGCCCCATGGCGGAAGCGATGTTTGCCGTCGTATTCCTGGTGGCAGCCATCTATGCGACGCTTAGCGAAGGACCGGACAATTGGCAGTCGCTGTGGACTTGTGCTGCCTATATGCTGCTTGCGGTTACGCTGTGGCGGGCGCGCGCTTGAGTAAACCTGGCCAGCCGACTTCCGTTGTGGGTCAATCGCGTCACTATGGCCGCGTGCCGATCTCTTCCGGTCTACCTCTGTGAACGGAAATCGTCAGACTGCACCGGCACGTCTCACACGGGCCACAACCGGAATACTGTTGACCTGCCATCATCAAGTGTGACCCTCTTCACACACCTTCCAGCAGAGCGACGTTAACATGACATTGAGTCGTCCCGTTGAGGAGCAGATGACGACTCGATCTTCAATAAGACGGCGATAGTTTAACGCGCTCGCCAGCAGCGCGACAATGGCGTCCGGGCAAGATCAGGTTCGGAATGACGCCTTCCATGGGATGTCGGTCTAGCTCTCAGCGACGGCTTTGCGTTTTTCAAACTCAAGCAGAAAATCTTCGAGAGTTGAAAAGCATGATCTCAGAGAACACCCAAAAGCAGCTTCTGCTCATCTCCGGGATTCTCACCGCAGCGGGTGGCCTCATCGGTGCGGCAGCTGAGATCATCAAAAAGACGATCGGGCTGCCGCTTTGGGCGGCTGTCGCCCTTTACGTCGCAATTTTTCTTCTTGGCATCTGGATGCTAGCTAAATGGCGCACACGCCATTCTCGCCTTTTAAAGCCCGATGCGCTTATGCTTGATCGCGACAGCTCCGAACATCTCGTCGGCCGTGCAGATGACATCAATAATCTTCTCCGGCGATGCCTCGCCAAGCAGATCACCTTTCTGGAAGGCGAGTCGGGCTCTGGCAAATCAGCACTCGTGCGGGCTGGGCTCCTGCCAAAACTCAAGGATCACAGATCTGTCCAGCCGCTTCTGCTGGACGATTGGTGGGTCGATGATTGGGAGTGGAGCCCGTTTAAGGCCCTGAAGAGCGCCTTGATTGCAAGTGGTACCGTCGGCTCCGATGCCAAGGCCAACCCAACTCACGGCTCGTCAGGATCGTGCGGACGACGCTTGCCCGCGCTTGTGGACGTGGAACAGGAGCTTGTCCGGCTCAATGACAAGGAAATGCGCACCCCACTAATTATCTTCGATCAGTTCGACGACTATCAAGCGCGTAACAGGGAACGCTTTCTGCCCAATAACGTATGGCTCGATCCTGCTACATTGCGACAGAGCAATCCCTTCTGGGGCATGGTCGCAGGACTCTTAGAACAGGACAAGCTGCGTTGCCTGTTTGTCACGCGGAGCGATACTGCCGCTGGCCTCAGCTCTGTTGAGTTTTTCGGATCTGTCCAGGCTTTGCGCCTAGATCGCGTGCGCTCTCCCTATATTGCCGAACTGCTCACTCGCCTCACCGAAGGCACTCCTGCGGCGCCGGTGATTGCCGATCCGGACGCAGGCTGGACCAAGCTGCGCGACCGCATCATACGCGACATTTCCGAGCAAGACGTCATACTGCCCCAGCAGCTCAAGATCATGCTCGGCGGCATCCAAGGCCTAAAACCACTCAACGTTAAGCAATATGAGCGGGTTGGTGGAGTGGCGGGAATCGAGGCGTTCTATGTCGAGCAGCAAGTCAATGGAGCCGCGCGGAAAGTCAGGATGGCCCCCAGTCAGGTCCGGGCAGTGCTTGTGGACCTGATTGATCCCTTAAACATGACCAAAACGCGGTCTCGCGGCAGCGAGGATCTTCTTGCTGTCCTTGCGAAATCGAGCGGGCAGCCCGTCGCTCGCGCCGAGCTCGACAACGCCCTGGACGAACTGGAGCGGGGGGAAGTGCTTCGCAGCCCTAGCGATCCGGGGAGTGGTCACACTGTCTACCGGCTGGACCATGATTATCTGGTTCGCGGTGTGTCGGCTGCCGAGCGGCGGGCGAACCGCTGGCACTATCTTCTTGAGGACAGGGCCAAGGCGTTTCAGGAATCCGGCACGCTTTGGAAAAAGTGGAAGGCCCTCCTGCCTGTGGGGATGCAATGCCGCCTAGCATGGGCGCGGATGAAAGGCCGGTTCCGCTACGGCAACARCCGAGGTTATGCCGCCTTGAGTCTCGCTCGCCTCCCAGCTCGGCTGTTCAGCGTAGGCGGGTCATTTGTTCTAGTTCTAGGTCTTCTGAGCTTTTTGATTTTTTGGAATATGGAAAGTAGAGCGCGGGAAGCCACCGCCACCTTCTTTAAAGAAATCCACAGCACAACAGACCGCGATCTAATTCAAGCTCGGACGGAAATGTTTATGCAGAATGTAAGAGCGCTGCAATTGTTCAAGCACGGCGAGATGCAGGCGATCGCGGGCCGGATAATTGACACGATGAATAGCACCACGAATGCGGATCAGATGATTGCCCTGAAAGGCGCACTTGTTGCCGTCGCATCGGAACTAAAGCCGGAGGAGGCGCAGACACTCGCTAGCTCCGTCATCCAGAAGATCCAGAACACGGCGGACACGGCTCACATAAGCACCCTGACGCAGGCATTTGCGGCGATTTCAGTTCTCCTGAGGCCAGACAACGCGAGGGCACTCGCTGAGCCAGTCCGCCAGGCGATCAAGGGCGAGGGCGATCCCAAGCGACGCCATGCCCTGGGATCGGCCCTTTCGGCCATCTCATCCCAACTAAAGCCGGAGGAAGTTGGGGCGCTGGATGGTTCGATCGTCGAGGCGATCCAGGGAGGGCAGGCTTTGCGTTAGTAGCCCTCTGCCAATGAGCGGCGGTCCACCCCGAAACCGGGAGAATCCGCGAATCAATCAAACGAGGCCATCCTGACTGGGTTAAGAGATCGATCGGGCTCAAGCGTCGGCAGGAGGTCCGGAATGGGTCAAAATGCGAAGGACTCAGAGCGAGAAAAGTCAGTCCGCTCTACCCCACCAAGCGGACCTCAATGAAAGGTGTCGCCACTTTGCTGATCGGCCAGCAGCAGACATTGATCAGAGACGAAAACCCAACTTCACCAACGTCGTTGGGGGGTGGATTTCAGTATGCCGGAGCGCAAGCGTGAACTAGCCCACATTGGGGAGACCCGCGCGCGTGCTAAACGGCACTGTGCGCGCCAACTAACTTCGGTTCGGCAAGAACTGGACGTTTTCGCGGAGTAGGCCATGGACAAGGATCGTCGAAACGCACTTTCCACGGAATACGGCGAGGTCTGCAGCAACTTTCGGACGCTGACCGACATCCGGTTCAAGTTGCTGGGTCTACTGCCGATCGCGACCGCCGTAGCCATTGCGCTCAAAGTCGACCACATTGATGGCCGGAGCTTTGTGTTCTCGTTGTTTGGCCTGATCGCAACGATCGGGCTCGTGACCTACAATACGAGAAATGACGAGTTGTATGATGAACTCGTGAGACGTGCCGCATACATTGAACGAAGCCTTGGTCTCGCGGATGGAGCATTTGCCAACCGCCCGCGCGCGTCGCTCAAGTTTCGTCTTTTCGGCATCCCATGGAAAGTCGACCACCGAGTAGGTATCGGCACGATTTACCTTGCGTCCATCGCTGTTTGGCTTTTCCTGGTCTTGGCGTCGTTGTCGGCTTGGCTGGCTCCGGAGGCCTCGGTATTGGCTACGCTGGCTGCTTTTGGGCTCGCAGTCATTGCGACCTGGTGGGCGAGGACGTGGATCAAGCGTAAGAAGAAAGAGGTCGATGAGGAAAAGAGATCCTTGGCCATCGAGGCCGTTCAAAAGGCGTTCTCAACCGATTTGTCGCGAGGCACGGCGGACGGGGGGCTGATAGATTTGTGCTTCAAGCTCGCGGACGAGAAGACGCGCGAAATCATCGCCAAACGGGCTCAGTTCTATGCCGGAATCGATCGCGACTCCTCAATCTACTACCCGCCGGGCGTCTCAAAGGAACAGGCTGCATGTCACTTGGTGGCGCTACTCACGGATTTGCCACCGCGGTGGCTGTTCGATTGCGCCACAAATCGAAGAGGAGACATGCCAGAGAAAAGTCCCGTATTGTTCCCGCCCCGCGCTGACGAGGTAAGGTGATAGCGCATTGATTTTCCGCTTTGGGTCAGAAGCACCAGCCTGGACCTTAGCCGACGACTTCCGGTCTAGCGCCAGCTTCGGAAGTTCTCTCGCGGCGCGAAGGGCCAAGGGGCGACATTGTCCGCGAGCGGCTGGCGCCAGAACAAATGTGAGATAGTTCATATCCGGCGCGTCGCCGACGTGTTGCCATTCCGATGTTACGGCGAAACTTCATTTCTTTCGCCACCGTGGCCGGTGCGTATCGCGCTACGGTTCGGACCGTGCGGGAGGCGTTGAATGGTCAATATCAAAGTTCCTCTTAATCCAGTGCAGAAACGCGGCTTGTGGCCGCCCAAAGGCGGGCGCGAATATCCGGTCTTAGATACGGACGACTGGTGGAAAATTGCGGCGCGCGAGCACATAGATGCGTGGGCGTTAATCGAATTCAATTTCCAAACGCACGTTCCTGAGGAGGTGAATTGGTATTTGCGAGAGCTCGTGGGTTGCCGCCACAGCCGTGACGGGGGGCGCAATTACGCGTTTATCGGGGCTGACCCGAAGCTGCGCAAAATCTATCTTCCCGCTGTGCCGCCTCCGCCCCCACCTGCACCCATACCCTGGCCCGACAAACTCAAGAAGCTCCAGTACGAGGTGGAGCATTCGAACGATCCACAAAAGGAACGGTTCCTGTGCATGCTCAAGGCGATGGAGAACCGCCGTGATGATCGCGTGATCTTTTGGTCCACCATAGCCCCGGGCCCCGAGTGGGTTGCTCCGCTTGGCGTTGAGGGAAGAGGGATTGGGAAAGCGTTGATCGATTCGCAGTGGCTCTATAAAAATATAAAGACTGTGCGGGATGTGGACCTTCTTCCGTATGGCAACGGACTACCGAGAAGCGATACTTTCGTGATCAGCTTCCACAAGTATCTGTTTGAAACGGCTTCGCCTTCCGTCGGCATACTGCGCGCGGCGAACGCAGAAATTGTCAAGACGCATGTCATGTTGGATCGTTGGGCGAACCAAAGCATGGGTGGAAGTGCGTCGATGCCGACGTGTTATCGCGCAATCAAAGAATTTATTCGCTTACAGGAGCAAAGTGATTACCCGTCTGTGATCAACTGCATCGTGACAACTGGCACGTAACCAGGTCCCTGGGCGGATGACTGCACCAATCCCCACCGCTTCAACGATTGCGGAGTCATCTGCTTCGGCGGCGTTGAGTCCACCGACACGCACCTCGCACCCGCAATTCACCACGTCAACACCCAATTGAGACATCCCATAAGCGGACTCTGTGGCACTGGCAATTGGGCTGGCCTTGGGGCTTGTTAGTGCAGCTGACACGTGTCTTCGTATTTGGGGCCTCTATGAAGCGTACGAAACAGACCTTGGCCTTGGTTGGCTCGACCCTATCGATAACCGTCATCGTCACGGCAACGTGCTTTTTGTTTTGGCACAAAAGCCTGACGGCGTTTCTTTCCTTTGTAGTTATCGTCCCGGTCTTTCTCATCCTGGCGCTAGGCCTTCTGAAACAAGCGCGCGCTCGATGAACAGGGCTTGGTATGTCTGCTTGGGTCAAAATGCGAAGAACGCAGAGTGAGCAAAGTCAGTCCGCTCTACTCCACCAAGCGGACCTCAATGAAAGGTGTCGCCACTTCGCAGATGGGCCATGTGTGGACGGCTCCGGGTTGGCAAGAAGAATCTTCACTTTGCAGCGTTGGTCGGAGCGGCCATGTGTTCGGCCTGTTTGCGCGGTTCACGTGACCGCTGGCCATAATGCCCTCCGCGGATCAGGTCCCGATCAAAAGCACGCATTCGAAGATGCCATGGCCCATGTGGGTTGTCCTGATCGCCGGATCGACCGGCGCTGCATTAAGTGCTGTTCGCCCTTCCAACCGTTACGTCACACCCGAATGTCCGGCTGTGATCTCGTTCACGCCGTGAGAGCGGCGGGTTCCCTGTAGCATTCGTTCCTGGCCATCATCGCCCATGCCATCCTGGCGAGCTTGTTGGCGAGCGCGATCGCGGCGACCTTGGTGGGACGCCGCGCCAACAACGCTGTGAGCCAGGGCCGATGCCGCGCGCCATGGATCTTGGCATAGCGGATCACGGCGAGTGCACCTGCCGTGAACAGGCTGCGTAAGTAGCGATCGCCTTGCTTACTAATACTGCCAAGCCTGTCCTTGCCCCCACTGGAGTTCTGCTTCGGCACGAGCCCGACCCAGGCCGAGAAGTCCCGCCCCGATCGGAAGGCATTGGCATCGGCAACGCTCGCGACTAGCGCCGTTGCCAGTGCTGGACCGACGCCGGGGATCGCATCCAGTCGCTTGCTCGTCGCGTTTGAGCGATGCCAGGCGATAATGCGCCGGTCGAAATCCAGGATCTGAGCCTTCAGTGCCTGCAACTGACTGCCGAGAGCCGCAAGACACGCACGGGCCACCTCCGGAAGGCGGCATTCAGCTGGATCGGCGACGACTTCCAACAGCTGTTCGACACCCCTGCGCCCGACGGGGGCGACGACCCCGAACTCTGCCAGATAAGCGCGGATTGAGTTGATGACGGCAGTCTGCTGGCGAATGAAGAGATGGCGCACGCGATGAAGCATCAGACAGCTCTGTTGCTCGATCGTTTTGATCGGCACAAACCGCATGTT